>JBLYYU010000447.1:0-6693 GCA_048550275.1 Polyangiales bacterium | reverse complement strand
GAGAGGACTCGAACCTCCACGAGTGTTACCTCACTAGATCCTTAGTCTAGCGCGTCTGCCAGTTCCGCCACTTCCGCAGGAATGCAGGGGGCGGAAACTAGTCAGAAGCCGCCGCCTGTCAAGTCGGAAGGCCTAGAGCCCAAAATGCCGTAGGGCGAAGTCCAGGGAGTCCTCCCCGCTCGGGTCCGCGATTTCGAGGGCCTCCATGTAGGCTACGTTCTCGAGGCCGATTTCGTCGGCTTGCGCGGCCAAGACGAGCGCGTGGTTTGCGTGGTGGAAGGCGAGGTTGACCGTGATCGGCGGGGCCTGCGGCCCTGCGGGCGCGAGGTCGTTCTGGACGTAGAACGGTGGGTCGTTCGCATCCATCAAGCTGAGCATGTCGACCTCGGCGCGGTACTCGAGGATCACCTCCGATTCGAAGTCGTCGACCTCGGTGATCCCATAAAAGTCGAGCAGGGCCTGAGCGAGACCCAGGGCGTCCGCGAGCTCCAGAAGGTCGAGGTTGTACTCCTCGAACACGACGGTCTTCCACTTGCCGATGTCGTAGGTAGCTTGGGTCGCGATCGCGATGAGCGCGGTTACGCGCGTCGGTTGACGCAATACCGGGTCCTCGTTGCCCGGGTCCGCCATGTCGTCATTGAAGCCGATCCAGAGGCTGGTGCCGGCGCCCGCGGAGCCACCCATCAATATGACGTTGCGCGGGTCGATGTTGAGCTGCTCGTGGTGATATCGAATGAACTGGAGTGCGCGTGTGCTGTCGGTGAGCGATTTCAGAACGCCGTCCGGGTCCGGGGATTCAAGCAAGCGGTAGTCGATCGACGCGTAAGCGACCCCTTCGGTCAAGAAGGAGAGCACACGCTCCTCGTGGCCCGTCGTGTCGCGCGAGCCGCCGGTGAACCCACCGCCGTGAATGTAGAGCAGCAGCGGCGTTGGTTCTTCGGACTCCGGAATGTAGATGTCGAAGAGGTTCTCGTCGTACGGCCCGTACGAAACAGCTTCGAAGTATTCCGCTTCGATGTCGCCGAGCTCGACGGGAGCGACGGTCGCCTGCAGGTCGAGTGGAGTGGGTGGCGGAGTCGTGGCGCTCGAGTCGCTCCCGCATGCAGCGAGCAGGACGGTAGCGGCGATAAGAAAGCGACGATTGCGAATAGATGAAGACATGGCGCCCCTGATAGCGTTAATCGCGAAATTCGCAAAACTTGGGCGACCTTGGACCCCTCGGGCGGCGCGCCCAGCGCGCTGGCGTGCTAGACGGCTGCTGTGTCCGCGCTGCGTTCCACCCTCCTCGATCGGCATGGCTTTCGTCACGGGTTCTCGACGCGTCTCGGAGGCGTGAGCGCGCCGCCGTACGATTCGCTCAACCTCGGTTATCAGCTTGGCGACCAGGACGATGCGGTCAGGGAAAACCGCGCGCGTTTCATCGAGAGCCTCGCGCTCGTTCCCGGACGGTTCTTCGAGCAACGGCAAGTGCACGGCACCCGGGTGCGCGAAGTCGTACCCAGCGACGCGGTCGAGCGCGTCTTCCACGAAGAGGGCGACGCGCTGATCGCGCGCGACGACGGAATCGGCGTTGCCGCTCGCACGGCCGACTGCGTTCCTGTCTTGCTGGCGCATCCACCGAGCGGAGCGGTGGGTGCCGTTCACGCAGGTTGGCGCGGCGCGGTCGCCGGTGTCGTCTCTCGCGCCATCGAAATTTTGTCGCACGATCCGTCCGAGCTCGTGGCGGCTATCGGTCCACATATTCGTATCGACGCGTTCGAGATCGGCGACGAGGTTGCTCGCGAGATGACTGCTGCCGCAGTCGGCCGAACCGTCGTGCAGCACCGAGGGGACGCGATCCACGGCGACCTCGGCGCGCTCGTTCGATTCCAGCTCTTGGACGCCGGCATTCCTGAAGCCGCCGTCGATGACATCGGCGGCTGTACCTGGGCCGACGCTGCGCAGTTCTTTTCGCACCGCCGCGAGCGCGGAAGAACCGGGCGGCACCTCTCGGCTATTGTCGCGAGAGCGCCCCGCTGACAGTGCGTCCCGGCGTGACGAGGGTCGCTTGGGATCGCGCTTCATGCTAGCCAAAGGCCGTGAACGAGTTCGCCAAAACCAAGGCCGGAGTCGACGCATCCGAGAAGAAGACCCTCGGTGAAGGGCTTTTTCGGAAGTGCGATTCCTGCGGCGACGCGGTCAAGAAGGAAGACTTCGAGCGGAATCTCGAGGTCTGCCCGGCCTGCGGTTTCCATTTCCATTTGAGCGCCGAGAACTGGGTCGAGCTTCTCGCAGACGAAGGGAGCTGGACCGCCCTCGACACCGATCTCGTCTCCGCCGATCCGCTCCGGTTCGTCGATTCGAAAGCCTATCCCGATCGCGTGGAAGCGGCGCGCGAGTCGACTGGCGTGAACGACGCGATCCTCGCGGGCAGCGCTCGAATCGACGGCCGCCCCGTCCAGCTTGGCGTGTTCGTCTTCCGTTTCATGGGCGGCTCGATGGGTTCAGTGGTTGGCGAGGTGATCGCGCGCATGATGGAGCGTGGCGCCGAGCAGCAGGAGCCGGTCGTTCTTCTCTCCTGTTCGGGCGGCGCACGCATGCAGGAAGGCTCGCTCTCGCTCATGCAGATGGCCAAGACGGTCGGCGCGCGCCGACTGCTCCGCGAATCGGGAGCGCCCTTCGTCAGCGTTCTACTCAACCCCACGACCGGCGGTGTGGCCGCGAGCTTCGCGCTTCAAGGCGACGTCAACATCGCCGAGCCCGGTGCGCTGATCGGTTTCGCCGGCCCACGCGTCATCGAAGATACGATTCGGCAGAAGCTACCCGATGGGTTTCAGCGCGCGGAATTCCTCCTCGAGCACGGCATGATCGACATGATCTCCACGCGCCAAGACCTGCGCGGCAACATCGCTCGCATGGTCGAGTATCTGTCCGCGTGACTCGGTATCGCGAAGCGCTTCACTGGCTCTACGGTCTGGAGTCGCGCGGCATCAAGCTCGGGCTCGACCGTGTGGAGCGCGCAGCCGAGCTTCGCGGCCATCCAGAGCGGGAAGTGCGCTTCGTGCACGTCGCGGGGACGAACGGGAAGGGCAGCACCGCCACGATGATCGAGTCGATCCTTCGTGCCGAGGGCTACCACACCGGGCAGTTCGCGTCGCCGCACCTGCAGCGATACGTCGAGCGAGTCCGCGTCGGGGGCCGGCCGATTTCCGAGCGGGAAGCCGCCCGGCGCATCGAGGAGCTCCGCGCGGACACGCGCCTGCCGCCACTTTCGTTCTTCGAATACACGACCCTTCTCGCATTCGAGGCATTTCGCGACGCCGCCTGCGACATCGTCGTCCTGGAGGTCGGCCTCGGCGGCAGGCTCGACTCGACGAACATCGTGACACCGGAGGCTTCGGTGATCACCAACATCAGCTTCGAGCATCAGCGCATCCTCGGCGACACCCTTGCCAAGATCGCCCGGGAGAAGGCCGGCGTGCTCAAGCCGGGCGTTCCCTGCGTCGTTGGGGCGAGAGGCGCCGAGGTTCGTCGCGCGATTCGGGGTAGGGCGCGCTCAGTGGGTGCGCTGCTTCGCTGGATCGATCGTGACTTCGAGAGCGAATGGCAGGGTCGCGAGCTTTCGGTGCGAGTGGCCGAGCAGCGTTGGGACGGGCTCCGCCTCGGGCTTCAAGGGGACTACCAAGGCGACAACGCGGCCTGCGCCCTCGCCGCCGTCGCCGAGCTCAGCGAACGCGGCTTCGAGGTTTCTGATGCGAGCATTCGAAAGGGCCTAAAGCGCGCGAAATGGCCGGGCCGCCTCGAACGGCACCGGGGCAAGCCCGCGTTCCTCTTCGACGCCGCCCACAACGCCTCCGGCTGCGAGACGCTTGCGCGCTACCTCGACAGCATCGAGCACGACGGCCGCGTCGTGCTCTTGTTCGGCGCGATGCGAGACAAGGACCACCGTCGCATGCTCGCCGCCTTCGACGGCCGTGTGGACCGACGCGTCTACGCGACCTCGGGCATTTACCGCTCCGAGTCCCCCGAACGCTTCGCGAAAATCCGAAATGGCTCCGTCGCGCGAAGCGTTCGAGACGCCGTTGCCCGGGCCAAGCGCGCCGCCGGCCCCGACGGTCTGGTCGTCGTCGCGGGCTCGATCTTTCTCGTGTCCCAGGTCCGGGCCCTCGTGAAAAACGTTCGCACGGACCCAGCGATCGCGATGTAGGCGCTCTCGGTGGGTGAACGTGCTATGTCAGCGCCGATGAGCGCATTTCTTCAAGCCTGCCGGCGCGAGCCGACCCCGTACACCCCGGTCTGGATCATGCGACAGGCCGGGCGCTACCAGCCCGAGTACCGGGCCTTGCGCAAGAAGGTCAGCTTCATCGAGCTCTGCAAGACTCCCGATCTCGCCTGCGAGGTGACCGTCCGTGCCGTCGAGCAACTCGGAGTCGACGCCGGCATCATCTTCGCCGACATCCTCCTCATCCTCGAGCCGCTCCGAATCGGCTTCGAGTTCACTGACGACCACGGCCCGCGCATCATGGACCCCATTCGGACGGCGGCCCAGGTCGACGGCATTCCCGAGCAAATCGACGCCGCCAGCTCCCTCTCGTACGTGATGAACGCCATCCGGACGACCCGGAAAGAGCTGAAGGTGCCGCTCATCGGTTTCGCCGGTGCGCCGTTCACCCTCGCGTCGTATGCGATCGAAGGCGGAGGCTCGAAGAACTACTACGAGGCAAAGAAGCTCATGTATGGCGACGAGGGCCTTTGGAACGCCTTCATGTCTCGCCTCTCGAGCGCTATCGCCGACTACCTCATCGCGCAGATCGACGCCGGCGCCCAGGCGGTGCAGCTCTTCGACAGTTGGATCGGCTGCCTCTCGGTCTGTGACTACCGTCGCTATGTCCTGCCGCACACCAAAGCCATTTTCGACAAGCTTCCCAACGACACCCCGGCAATTCACTTCGGCACCGGCAACCCCGAGCTCTACCCGGCGATGAAAGAAGCCGGCGGCGACGTCATCGGCATCGACTGGCGCATCTCGCTCGACCGCGCCTGGTCCGTCCTCGGCAACGATGTTGCGCTCCAAGGCAACATGGACCCGGCCGCGCTCCTCGCATCCGCCGACGTCATGCGCGCCCGCGCATCCCACGTTCTCGACAGCGCCGCCGGCCGCCCCGGTCACATCTTCAACCTAGGCCACGGCATCATGCCGCAGGCGACCCCGGCGCAAGCCCGCGCCTTGGTCGACCATGTCCACGAAGCCAGCCAGCGCAGCGTCTAAAGCGCGCGCGCAGCCGACTAGTTCTTCCGAACGCCGATGAAGTGGAACGTGAGCGCGAACGTTCCCGCGAGCTGTTGACCGCTGACCCACGAATCGACCTGAGTGCCCCCGCTCGAGGTGCCCCTCATCGCCAGGCCGATATACGACCAATCGAAGTTCGCCGCGAAGGACATCCAACGAACGATCGGGATCCGGAGACCGACGCCGAAGGTCGTGTCGACGCCACCATTGTTGACGCCAGTGAGCCCCCAGGCGTTGCCGTCGAACATCCGCGCAAAGCCGATGTCGACCCGGAACATGATGTGCACGTAGGGGATTCGGATGGTCGGCTGAAACTCGAGCCCCGTCTTCAACAGTTTGTACTCGCTGTAGTTGGCCTGCCGGTAGTACCAACCCAAGAAGAACCCTCCCCCAAAGCCGGTGCCGAGTGAGAAGCCCCACTGCGGCCCTCTCTTCTTGTCGGCGCCCCCGACTCCTGATCCCAAGCTGAGCGCTCCGAACTGATCAGGGTCATACGCGGAAATGCCCGCGACGCCTTCGATCCAAAGCCAACCCTGGACCTTTTTGTAGTAGGGGCCCCGCTTCTCTTCTTCTGCCTTGGGAGCATCGGCCGCCGGTGCAGGCTCTGTCGGTGCGGGCTCAGCCGCTGCCGTGTCCGTAGCCGGTTGCGTTGCAGTGCTAGGCTCGTCCTGGGCCCAAGCGTTTGAGCCCAACAACAAGAGCCCGCTAATCAAGAACGCGCTGTACTTCATCAGTTTTCCCCCCAGCTTGTGTCCGGCCAACTCGGTTCCGCCTCTTCCGACTCGACGCGGTAGCCACCGTCGAACCAGTTCCCCGCATCGACCAGCCTGCATCGTGCGGAGCAAAACGGGAAGCTTTTGGTGCGCTCGGGGAGCTGCTTCTTGCAAATCGGACAGCGGACGGCTTTCATCGGAGCCAACAATACCATATGAGGGCAGGGTGCAACGCGGCCCCGCCCGGCCGGTGTACACGGTCTGCAACTTCGACGTGGAACGAACGCCCCAACACATCTATCTCGACCCGCTAGACGGGATCTGGCTCACCGTGGCCGACCGAATCGGTTTCAGGGTCGAGCGCTCTGCCGACGTCTACGCCTCGACCGACGGGCAGGGCCTGATGACCATCGGCGCGGCCGAAACCCTCGATCCCGACGACTGCCTCGCGCAGATGATTCTCCACGAGCTCTGTCACTCGCTGATCGAGGGCGAGCGAAGCCTCGAAGTCCCGGACTTCGGCCTCGACAACGAGAGCGAGCGCGACGTCATTCGTGAACACGCCTGTCTCCGGCTCCAAGCCTGGCTGACCGGCAAACACGGCCTCCGCCAAGCGCTGGCGCCGACCACGGAATTTCGCTGTTACTACGACGAGCTCCCGGAGGACCCGTTGGAGGATGACTCCGATCCGGCGACCGCTTCGGCGAAGCT
>JBLYYU010000446.1:0-5297 GCA_048550275.1 Polyangiales bacterium | reverse complement strand
CCTTGAATCGTCATTGGACCGATCTTCACCGGTTCGCGCGGCGCGAAAACGAGCCTGATCGCGATCAAGTTGGTCAGGTAGCCGACGAAGAAGCCGGCCAAAGGGAGGATCCACGGAACCGGGTAGAGCACCCATATGACCATCTGGAAGACCCCAAAGAGAAAACCGAAGTAGAGGCCGGAGCGTTCGATGAAGGTGAACTCCTTCCGTCCGACCTCGTAGAACATCTCGCCCATCAGCGCCTTGTGGCGGTCCATGGCTTCGAGAACGGTCTTCTCGATGTCCATGATCTGGTCGATGTCGTCGGCCATATCCATCGCAATCGATCGCGAGACCTCGATGACCTCCTCGCGTACGAGGGCACGAACCTTGTTCTGCATGAACTCGCCCGCGTTGTCCCACATCGCCTTGGCGTGCTTGTTCGCGACCTCGTCGATGACCTGCTCGGTCACGTCGTCGATCACCAAGCCGAGCTTCCCGGCAAAGGTCTCAGGGCTGAAGGTCTCGTCGAAGAGTTGACGCAAGGACAGGAGCTTCTGCGTGATCAGTGTGTTCGAAACCCTGGCCAACCGGAGCGCATTGGCGGGAATCACGCCCTGCCAGCCGAGATATGGAGGGATGCCAACGAACTCGACCGGGTGGAACATCATCTTGATGGCCACGACGTTCGTGAACCAGCCCACCAGAGCGCTGATCAGCGGGATGAGTAGGACGATCCAGTTGTCTTGAATGCGGGTGAGTAGCTCCATGGGCGTCGTCGGTTCTCAGCTGCCTCAGGGGGAGTAGAGATGCATCCAGTAGAGGAGTAACGCGATGGTTTTTGCGTCCTCGATGTGGCCGTCCTTGAGCATGTCCCGCACCTGCCATTGCGGGATGGGAAACACCTCGATCTGTTCGTCCTTGTCGAGCGACTGGGCGGTCTGCTGGAGGTCGGTGGCCAGAAAGCCATACATCCGTTCGTTGAGGACCCCGGGGGAGGCGAAGAACTCCGTGAGTGGAGCGATCGTCGCCGCGCGGTAACCCGTCTCCTCCTCGACTTCGCGCGCCGCGCAGGCCTCGGGGGCCTCGCCGGCTTCGAGCGTTCCCGCCGGGAGCTCCCAGAGAACCTTCCCGACGGTGTGGCGGACGTTTCGAATCAAGACCACGCGGCCGTCGTCGAGTAGGGGGAGGATCACGGCTGCTCCGGGGTGCTCGATGACCTCGCGGACCACGTCGGTGCCGTCCGGGCCTTCGAATGTCAGTCGAGCGACGTCGAACAGGGCGCCGGACAGGAGCAGCTCGCGGGATTTCATTGCGCGCATCATGGCCGACTTTCAGCGGCTTTACACGTCAATTTGACTGGATCGTGCGCGATCGCCATTGTGGGGGCGTGCGGCTCGGGAATCTATTGGGTTCGCCGTTGGCGATCGTGTCGATTGGGGTGATGTTGGCGGGCGTGTGGACGCTTGGTTACGGCGTTTCGTCCAGCTCCGCGGATACGTCCCCCCGGACGCCGGCCGCGATCGACGAGAGCGGCGTGCTCGAAGCGGTTCGGCCCGATCAGCGCATGGGCCCGAAGCTCCTCCAGCCTCCGCCCAACGACCAGCTTGGCCTGGACATCGCCATCGAGGATCGCGACGGCAAGTCGATGGATGCTCTCCACCGTGCGCTGGCCCGGGCTGAAGCCGGTGAGGGCCAAGCACGCCTGCTCTTCTACGGAGCCTCGCATGTCGCGAGCGATCTCTTCACCGGGTACATTCGCCGCGAGCTTCAAACCCGCTTTGGCGACGCCGGGCACGGCTTCCTCCTTCCGGTGCATCCTTGGCGCACGTACCGTCATCGAGACATCAACATCGAGAGCGACGGGAAGCGTTGGGAGACGCAGCGAATCCGCGTCGGTGACTCGGAGGTCGAGCAGGTGGGCCTCGCCGGGCTTGCGATGGTGAGCTCCCGCGTCGACTCGTTCGGGGCGGTGTACACAGCGGAACAAGGGGACTACGGCAAGAACGCGGGCTTCTTCGAGCTCTACTACAAGAAGCACCCTCGCGGAGGCGAGTTCGATGTCTACATCGACGGCCGAAAGGCGCGTCGCATCTCGACCCGCGCTCCCAAGGTATCGACCGGTTACGCGACGTTTCGTGTGCCGGACGCGCCGCATCGCTTCGAGATTCGAACGCTCAGTAGGCGCCCGGTCTGGTTGTACGGACTGGCCGTCGAGCGGGACCAGCCCGGCGTGGTGGTCGATACCCTGGGGATCAACGGTTCGCGCGTCCGCTATCAACTCCTCTGGGACGACGAGGTCTACCAGGAGCACCTTCGCCGGAGAAAGCCCGACTTGGTGGTGCTCGCGTACGGAACCAACGAGAGCGGTGACGAGTCGCCCCTCGAGGACTACGAGCGCAACCTTCGTGCAGTGCTCCAGCGCATGAGAGACACCGTGCCCGAGGCGTCTTGCCTCTTGATCGGTCCGTCGGACCGGCCGATGCAGGTCGAAGAGCGTGTGTTCGAAGATCGCGCCCGCACCGCAAGTCTGATCGAGGTGCAGCACCGCGTCGCGCTGGATAATGGATGTGGCTTCTTCGACCTGGTCGCATTTCAGGGCGGGGCGTTGTCGATGGTCCAATGGGCTGCGAACGACCCGGCGTACGCATCGCAGGATCACATCCACTACACTCGAATCGGCTATCAGCGCTTGGGCGAGGTCTTGCTTTCGGCCTTGCTCGAAGGGATGCCCGAGAGGTAGTCCGCGAAGCCCGCGAGGAGGGCCTTGTAGAACAAGTTGCCGATGATCTCGTAGCCCGCGGGCGTGGCGTGGCGAAAATCGCCCATCGCGAGTCGCGGGCGCGCTTTGTACCAGCGCCGCATCGCGTCTTCACCGCCCATGGCCTGCCAGGTGTCGAAGAAGGCGCAGCCCGAGTCGAAGGCGGCGCGCTTTTGAGCCGCGACGATCAGCGGAATCGTCGGCAGGGTCCGGATCCGGCCGCGGGTGCGGGTCGCCTGATCGAGTGGCGCGAGGACCAAGCAGCCCAGATCCTCACGGCCCTGCCGCATGCGTCCGAGGACCTTCATGTAGTCTTCGTAGAAGAATTCCTCGGTACGGTCGTCGCTCGCCTCGTTGCCGCCAAAGCCGAGGACGATCAGGTTCGTGCCGCGAAGCTCGAGTTGGCGTCGGATGTGGTCTGCGTCGAAGTTCAAGAGCCGATTGGCGCGCGCGCCGACCAAACCCAAGGAATCGTAGACGACCCCCGGGCCCTCGCGTTCCAGCGCGACGCCGTAGAAGTCGACCGGAGCGCCTCTCGAATACCGAAGCTCGATCGAATGAGGGCCGTCCTCGGTCTCGATCGTGTGGACGGCGTCACCAAGGACAGCGGCTTTCGTCGAGACGATCTCGCGGTCTTCCTTGTCGAGCCGAACGGAGAACTTTCCGCCACGGGGCTGCACTTTGTAGAAGATGTCGAACCGCGATGCGTTTTTCCCGATCTCGCCGCGCTTGCTCGTGCCGATTCGCGCCCAGGAACCCCGGAGAGCGCGCGATTGGACGCCGCCGTACCCGTAGCGCCCGTCGCGGTCCTGACGTCGAACCACTTCGCGCACGTCCCATGAATCGGGGTTCGAAGACTGGCGCACGCCGTGGTGCTTGTACGGGATGTATCCCTTCGCGGCGAGGACGAAGCCGTGGCCCGCATCACCAAACCGAGTTTGGAGGTTCTCGCGGACGGTCGAGGTGATCAGGTCGGTCGCGATGCTCGAGTCGCCGTAGTGCCCGACCCTGGTGATTGCACCGTCTTCCCCTAGGGCCGTCTTCTCGAGCGCTTTGTAGAAGGCGAGCATTCCGCGTCCGCTTGGGTCATCGATGCGGACCTCGATACCGGCGTACTCTGCCGGGTCGATCCGGATGCCGTCCCCGGAGTCATCTGCACTTGGGACGAGCGGCTTCGCGCCAAGATTGGCCGCCACTGTTTCACCGACGGCTTCCGCGAGGCGTTCGTTGCCGGCCTCGGTGCCGGTGGTCGTTCGGTAGGACCCCCCGTGCCCTGCGAACGCGGGGATCTCGCCCCAGCGCTTGAACAGCCGAACGATTGGGAAGTCCTCTTCTCCGGGGATCCAGGGGCGTAGCCCCTCCATCGGGGGAACCAGGTATGTGAGCATGCATGCCGCAAACATGAACAGCACCACCGTGCTTAGGTGCTGTAGAGGCGTGAGCTGTTCGTAGATTCTTCGGAGCATCAGAATTGGAAATAGATGTAAGGAACCACTTCGCTCGTCGCGACGACGCTCAAGACGAAGCCGACCACGGCGAGTGCGACACCCTGGGCGGGGGCTGGCATGGACTTGAAACGCAGCTCGATCGAATCGAACCAACGTTTCGGTGTGTAGTGGGCGGCGAAGGTGAGGATCAGCATCGCCCAGACCTCCGGCGAGATCTGTGCGAGCGAGAAGGTCCCAGACCCTAGGCGCGCCGTGACGTCGGCGGCGTTTTGAAGGCTGTTGGCGCGGAACAGGATTCGAGAAAACACCACGAACTGCAGGGCCCAGAAGACCTTGAAGGCGTGGAGCTGCCAGCCGTCGACCGTGTCCCGAGTGCGTCCCGATCGCCGATAGAAGAAGCGATGCGCGACCATCGCCCCCGATTGGAGGAGCGCGTAGAAAACGAAGGTCCAGGACGCGCCGTGCCAGATCCCGATCAGGAACATGGTGAGCCAGAGGTTCCAGTAGGCGCGCAGCGGGCCGACGTGAGATCCTCCGAGCGGGTAGTAGAGGTAATCGCGGAGCCAAGTCGAGAGTGTCATGTGCCAGCGGCGCCAGAACTCAGCCGGGCTAGCCGATTGGTAGGGCCGGTCGAAGTTTTCCGGAAGCTCGAGGCCCATGAGCTTCGCCGAGCCGCGAGCGACATCGGTGTAGCCCGAGAAGTCGCAGTAGATCTGCATCGTGAAGCCGTAGAGTGCGACCACCACCTCGGCGCCGCTGTAAAGGTCGGGCTGATCGAAGACGCGGTCTACCAGATTCACCGAAAGGTAGTCTGCGATGACGACCTTCTTCACCATGCCGGTCGCGATGAGAAAGAGCCCACGGGTGACCTGATCATCGGTGAGCGTGATCTTGCGCTGAAGCTGCGGGAGAAGCTGCGACGCGCGGACGATCGGCCCAGCGACGAGCTGCGGGAAATAGGTGACGAAGAAGGCGAACTGGAAGAAGTTGCGCGTCGGCTCGAGCTTTCGACGGTAGATGTCGATCGTGTAGCTGAGCGTTTGAAATGTGTAGAACGAGATGCCCACCGGCAGGAGGACGTCGAGGAAGGGGGGGCTGGCAATCTCGAT
>JBLYYU010000445.1:0-7365 GCA_048550275.1 Polyangiales bacterium | reverse complement strand
CGACGTGGCCTCGAAGGAAGAGGTCGACGATGCGATTGCGCGCGTGCTCGAACACTACGGGCGTGTCGACGTGCTCTTCAACAACGCGGGCAAGTCGGACGTGGGGCCAACGGACGCGCCGTGGTTCCTCGACGGAGTCCGGGAGATGTTCGAAATCGACTACCTCGGGACGGTGCGCGTGACCCAGGCTGTGGTGCCCGCCATGCGAAGGCAGGGTTCAGGGCGGATTCTCAACATGTCTTCGGTGATGGGGCGGAAGGCGTTTGCGAAGTTCGGTGGCTACGCGAGTGTGATGCACGCCATCCTCGGCTACAGCGACGCGCTCCGGCAGGAGCTGCGCGGGTCGGGCATCGATGTCTCGGTGATTCTTCCGTCGCTGACGCAGACTCCGCTTTTGTCGGCTGTGCAACCTGAGGACATGCCTCCGCCGTTTCGGCGCTTGACGCCGATGCACGTCGACGAGGTGGCAGCGGCTGCGTTGAACGGGCTGGCGCGGCGGAAGGCTCGTATTGAGGTCCCGTGGCAGCCGCGGCTTCTGATGTTTGCGCAGGCGGTGTCGCCGCGCTTGGGGGACTTCTTCGCCAGGTTGCTGCAAACGCGAGCCTTCGGCTGGGTGTTCGGCACGTTCCGCGGTCGGACGTACCAACACGGGTAGGCTTGCCCCGATGAAGGTCGAGCCGCGGACAGTCCACGACAAACATCGAACGCACTAAATCGAACGAGCTAGGAAGAGGCAAACATGAGTCATCGAAGCGACATTGCATTCACGCCGGCGGTCAAGGCTGCGCAAGCGGCTCGGGGGTCGCGGGAGGGGTACGCCAAGGCGATGGCGCGGCACGATTGGGGCGACCGCGTGACTCCTGAGCTCGCCGCGTTCATCGCGGAGCGGGATTCTTTTTACCTCGGGACGGCGTCGGCCGAGGGGCAGCCGTACATCCAACACCGCGGGGGGCCGAAGGGGTTCTTGACGGTGCTCGATGAGCAGCGGCTTGCCTTTGCCGACTACCGGGGGAACCGGCAGTACATCTCGGTCGGGAACCTCGACGAGAACGCCAAGGCGTTCTTGTTCCTGATGGACTATCCGAATCAGCAGCGAATCAAGATCTGGGGGCGGGCCGAGTATGTCGAGGGGGATGGCGAGCTGCTTCAGGCGGTCACCGACCCGAACTACGAGGCGAAGCTCGAGCGGGCGATTGTGTTTCACATCGAAGCTTGGGATTCGAATTGCCCGCAGCACATTCGGCCGCGTTGGACGGTGGAGGAGTTGGACGCGTTGTAGCGACCCTTCTTTGGAAGGGCCGCCCTTCCCAATTGAGGCGGTGGCGCTTGCGCTGCCCGGGCCTTGACTCCAGGTTCGGGCTTCCGGTGCAACCCATCATCTCCCTAGACAAGCTCAACAAGACCTACGACTCGGGGTTCGCCGCCCTCCGGGACGTGGACTTGGAGATTCGTCGCGGGGAGATTTTTGCGCTCTTGGGGCCGAACGGGGCGGGGAAGACGACGCTCATCAGCATCGTCTGCGGCATCGTGAACCTGAGCTCCGGCGCGGTGCGGGTCGACGGGCACGATGTGGTGACGGAGTACCGGGCGGCGCGGTCGAAGATTGGGCTGGTGCCGCAGGAGATTTCGACGGACTCGTTCGAGACGGTCTGGGCGACGGTGAGCTTCAGCCGGGGGCTGTTCGGGAAGGCGCCGAACCCGGCCCACATCGAGAAGCTGCTGCGGCAGCTCTCGCTCTGGGACAAGAAGGACTCGAAAATCATGGACCTGTCGGGCGGGATGAAGCGCCGGGTGATGATTGCCAAAGCCTTGTCGCACGAGCCGGTGATTTTGTTTCTCGATGAGCCGACGGCCGGCGTGGACGTGGAGCTTCGCCGGGACATGTGGGAGATGGTTCGCGAGCTCCGGGAAAGCGGGGTGACCATCATTTTGACGACGCACTACATCGAGGAAGCCGAGGAGATGGCCGACCGAATCGGTGTGATGAGCAAGGGGGAGCTCATCTTGGTGGAGGACAAGGAGACGTTGATGCACAAGCTCGGCGAAAGACGGCTGACCGTCTATTTGCAGAGACCGCTGGCGCGCATCCCCGATGAGCTCGCCGAGCACCCCATCGAGCTCTCCGGCGACGGGACTGAGCTGATTTACACCTTCGATGCGCAGGGCGAACACACGGGAATCGCGGCGCTCTTGCAGAAGCTCAACGAGCACGGGCTTCACTTCCAGGACATTCAGTCGAGCCAGCGCTCGCTCGAGGAGATTTTCGTCGGCCTCGTGAAAGAGGGGCGATGAGCTTCTATTCGATTCGCGCGATTTACCTGTTCGAGATGGCGCGCACCGGGCGAACACTGATGCAGAGCATCATCGCCCCCGTCTTGTCGACGTCGCTTTATTTCGTGGTGTTCGGTTCGGCGATTGGTTCGCGCATGGTCGAGATTGACGGCGTGAGCTACGGCGCGTTCATCGTTCCGGGTTTGGCGATGCTGTCGCTCTTGAACCAGAGCATCTCGAACGCTTCGTTCGGCATCTACATGCCGAAGTTCTCGGGCACGATTTACGAGCTGCTTTCGGCGCCGGTGTCGTACGTGGAAATCATCCTCGGCTACGTGGGAGCGGCGGCGACCAAATCCACCGTCCTCGGGCTTCTCATTTTGGCGACGGCGCGGCTCTTCGTGGACTACCAAATCGCGCACCCGTTTTGGATGGTCACGTTCCTCGTGCTCACGGCCGTCACCTTCAGCCTGTTTGGGTTCATTCTCGGCATCTGGGCGGACGGTTTCGAGAAGCTGCAAATCGTCCCAATGATGATTGTCACCCCGCTGACGTTCCTCGGCGGGAGCTTCTACTCCATCGACATGCTGCCGCCGTTTTGGCAGAAGGTCAGCCTCTTCAACCCGGTGGTCTACTTGATTAGCGCGTTCCGCTGGAGCTTCTACGGAATCGCCGATGTCACCGTGGGCTTGAGCGCGGGGATGATTCTGCTCTTCCTCGGAGTGTGCCTCTTGTTGGTCCGCTGGATCTTCAAGACGGGCTACCGGCTGCGAGCCTGAAGGGGCGAGCGCTACGGGGCGTCGGAAACGCGCCGCAGAAATCGCAAGAGCTCGACCATGACCGCGGTGTCGTGCTCGCAGTACGCGCAGAGCTGTTCGCGAAGGGCGGCGCCCTGCCCTTTTGGCAATTCCTCGGGACGACAGAGCAGCGTTTCGAGGTTCGACGAGGCCGCTTGGCCGTCCGCGATGTCGAGGCCGTCGTAGGCGTGCTCGGGGAGCAGGGCGGCAACGACGTTCTTGATGCTGAAGCTGCCCTGGAACCCAGGGTGGTAGACGTGGTTTCGGACGACGGGGAGCAGGTCTTCGATTTTGTCGCGCGCTTGCAAGAGCGCGGGGGCCTCCGCGGGGGAGGCTGCGATTAGTTTGTCGATGCAGCCTCTTTCGACGTGGGCGCTCCAAGCGAGAATGGTTTCGGCGCCGTCGAGCGCGCGGACGAGCGCCTCGGCAACACCCGGGCGCGGGTCGCCCTGCCCTTCGGCCAAATAGTGCGCGTGTGAAACGCGGCCGTCTTCGTGAACCGTGTGCACGCTGAACTGGGCGGGAACCGCGCCAAAGGGGCTGCAGCCGTTCCAGACCGGTAAGGCGGGGGCGACCGTTTCGAAGTCGAGCATCGCAATGGGGTAGCGGTAGCCGGCGAGCGCTTCGCCGAGGCCGGGCTCGACGACGAGCTCGTCTCGAATGACGGCCGTTCGGTGCCGGGCCCACGCCGGTTTGAGCGGGAAGTCGGACGGGACTTCATCGATGGTCTCGGCGCCGGCCTCGCGAAGCTCGTCGAGCGTGGTTTTGCGAATGCCGTTGAAGTCTTCGATGGGGTGCCGAGGCGCAAAGAGCGGGTCGATGCAGCGGTCGAGGAACGGGCATTCGTACGGGGACGTGCAGTGCTCGCCGGGGGCGATGACGGGGAGCGTGCCCGCGAGCATCTTCAGTTGAGCGCCGGCTTCTCTCGAGATGCCGTCGCGCAGGCGGGCCACTTCCTCGCTGATGTCGGCGCGAATGAAGAGCGGGCCGACGTCCGGGTGCAGGTGTTCGCGATTGAGGTGCATGAGCTCGACGCGGGCGACCGGGAGCCCCGCCTTCTCGACGACATGGGCTTGGACGGCGGCGTCCGGGTAGTGCTGCTCTTTGACGCGGCTCGTGGCTTTGACCTCGGTGAGCACCCAGCCGTCGCCCTCTCGCGACAGGGCGTCGACGGCGACGAAGATTCCGTCTTCGAAGAAGCTGGCTTCGAGAATGGTGGGCGCTCCCGCCGCGATGGCCTTGCGGGTCGGCTCGAGCGCTGCGAGCGGGCGGCGGTAGTCGAAGTCGATGAGCACAGCGCCCGGGAACTCGGCACGAGCGCGTTCGCCGACACGGTTGCCCATGTCGAAGACGGCCTGGAGGGCGGCGTCCGGACGAAGCTCGGGAGCGCGGGGCTCGTGGACTTTCCACCAGAGCTGCCGGTAGCACTGAAGGCCCGCGGTGTAGCGGGACTTGGAGAGGCGGTATCGCGCGGGCATCGGTGCCCGGACTCTAGCTTCTTTTCGCGTCAGCAGCCGGAGAACCAGTTGAGCTCGCAGCTAAACCAGAGCGCGGGGACCTCCGTGTAAACGCCTCGGTACGAGAACTCGTGCGTGAGGCCGAGAGCCGTCACCGTGGCCTGCTGCGGCTCGGCGCTCGGGTCGAGCTCGTACGCGAACGTCTCGGACTCGCCGCCTGGGGGCTCGAATTCCTGGTGCAGACCGTAAACCAGCGTACCGTCACTGCTGACGCCATGCGCCGCTACTCCAATGGTGTGCCCCGGCTCCGCGTCCTCTTCTGCAACCCGACTCACGCCGAGGTCGACGATGTCGTCCTCGGGCAGCGCGCCCAGAAGCAAAGAATGCTCGTCTCTGTTGAAGGCTGCCTCGACGAGGTGCAGGCCAGGCTCGAGCGTGACGCAGTGAGCATCGACCGGGCCGATGATGTCGTTCTCGCAGTCCGAGGCGCCCAGCGGCCAAGTCAGCTCGGCCGCCCCGGTGCCGTAGAGGGTGCCGTCCGAGTCGGAGTAGATGACGACGAAACGCTGCGGCACATCGGCCAGGAAAGCGCGCCCATCCATCGGGACGGTCGGCCTCGGCGCTCGGTCCCAGAAGCCGCTCTCCGCCAGCCAGACCTCGTACTGCTCGGCCACGGCAACCTCGACCGGGTAGTCCTTCTTCTTGCCGTCGTGTTGGAGGATGACGCTGGTGCTACCGACACCAACTCCCGTCAGCTTGACGCCACCCCCATCGACTCGATGGACGGTCACGACTCTCGGATCGGCCGAGGTGATGTTCGGGCTCGCGCCTGCGCGATGCACCGAGGGGTAGGCGGTTGCACCGAGCGCGAGTCGAGGCGGCACATCTCCGAGCGCCGCGGACCGCTCGCCCCAGTCGAAGTCGAAGAGGTCGGTATCGTCCCAGATGTTACACGCGGCGACGTTGAGTAAGACGGCAGCGACTAGAAAGATTTTTGAAGAAAGATGAAGCATGGTGACCTCCCCTGGTTGCTCAGAAGAAATGCAACAGGCGTGCCACCTACGAAACGCTAGGGTTTGCCAATTGCGCCGCTAAGCACCGAGGCGAGGTGATGCAAAAGGGTCACGAACCGTGAACCTCCAACCGCAGTGCAACCGTGAACGGAGTTGCGCGGCCCTCAGAGCCACTCGACTTCTTTGGCGGTAAAGCCGTCGTCGGCGATGAGGCTGTACTTGAAGTGAAAAAGCTCGTCGCCGTTTTTCCACGCCGCGTTGGCGTCGTTGAGGCGGCGGACGGTCTTGTTCTTGCGCTCGTCGAGCGGTTTGCCGGTGCAGCGGTCGTCACGAAGGTGCGTGATGTTCGCGCCTCGGAGCCAGGTCTTCACGTGCTTGTACGATTCGGTGCCGCGTTGCACCGGCGTCACGTCGGAGACGCGGGTGGCGAACTTCTCGGTGGAGTACAAGCGGATGAAGTACGTGCGTCCCGCCATGAGCGTCATGTCGATGCGGTGGTTGTTGTAGCCTGCGATGTAGATGGTGTGTCGACCCGCGGGCATCGGGACCGCTTTGGCCTGGCGCCCCCCAACTGCGGCGACGCACTGCATGTTCATGTCGAACACGGTGTACGTCATGGTCTCGTCTTCGCGCAGGGTCTGAATGAAGACGACCATGGCATTGCCCCCGGAGGCGACGAGCTCCGAGCTGTCGTAGGCGGCTGCGGAGCGTGGGGCCATGAACGTGGCGGCCGCGGCAAGAGCGACGAGAACTGCAAATGTGACTGGAGCTCGGTGCATCGTGTGGGTTTTCTAGTCTGGGTCGCCTGCGTAGTCGATGGTGACGGGGCCGTGGTCCGAAAAACGTGGCTCCCGGAGCATGGAAGCGCCAACGACGCAGTCGCCGAGGCCGGGGGTGACTACTTGGTAGTCGAGCCGCCAGCCGACGTTCCGGTCGCGGGTGGTCGGGTGACGCTGTGACCACCAGCTGTATTCACCTGGCCCAGCGTTGAGCTGTCGGAAGGCGTCGACGAAGCCGAGGGGGCCGAACACCCGGTCGAGCCAGGCGCGTTCCTCGGGCAGGAAGCCCGAATTCTTCTGGTTGGCTTTGTGGTTCGTGAGGTCGATTTCTTTGTGGGCGACGTTCCAGTCCCCGCAGAGGATGCAGTGACGGTCGCTCGCAGCGAGGCGCGCGAGGTGCGCCGAGAACTCGTCGATGAATCGGTACTTGGCGGCGAGGCGGACTTCGCCGCTGGTTCCGGACGGGACGTAGACCGAGGCGATGCTCACGTCCCCGAAGCGCGCCTCGATGTACCGGCCCTCCGGGTCGAACTCGGCCGAACCGAAGCCATGCCGAACCTCATCGGGCTCGACGCGGGTGAAGAGCGCGACCCCGCTGTGCCCTTTGCGTTCGCCGGGTTCGTAGAAGGCGTGGTAGCCGTCCGGCGCCAGCTCTCGCTCGGAGAGCTGCTCGGGCCGCGCTTTGATTTCCTGCACGCAGACGAAGTCCGCGTCCTGGCCTTGCAGCCAGTCGTAGAAACCTTTTCGCACGGCGGCGCGAAGGCCGTTGACGTTGAGCGTGAGCACCCGCATCGAAGCGGCCGGAAACTAGCACATCGCGCGACCGAGCGGAGCCGGCAGCTAGTCCGGAGCGAGGCGCCCGAGTCGCCGCACTTCGGCAATCAGCGCAACGGTAAGCGCGTTCCGCTCCTGCGGAGACCAGTAGTTCTTGAACGGAGCCACATCCATGACGGGGCTCGCGTGGTCGCCCATCGGCAGGGCGCTGTGCACGGCGCCCGGCAGCCGCACCGGCCACATGGAGCAGTTCCGCAGGCGCGTTCGTCCCAAT
>JBLYYU010000444.1:0-11234 GCA_048550275.1 Polyangiales bacterium | reverse complement strand
TGGGTCATCGGAGAACGGCTCGCGACGCACGTGCTCGCGATCGGGGCCCGCTCGGCCGTTACTTACGGTTCCATAAGTCTTGCCTCCCGCCCAATCGCTGTGCCGCGCATCGCGAGCCGTTCTCCTATGTTCATGTAGACAGGGCATTTGGCTCTGTGGACGGAGGCGGGCGGCGCGGGTGCGCTGTCACACTCGTCACCACAGCGGTCGTCGCCGCAGCGTTCGGAGCCACAGCGCCCAGTGCCATCACCCGCCACCACCACCCCCGCTACAAGCCAAGAGCGCGAGCCCGAAGGGCGAAGCCCGGCGCGAATGCGCCGGCAAGGCAATGCGAAGCCATTGCCGCGCAGGGAGGATTACGGGTGGGGGTGGGCGGGCGGTGTAACTAAGACGGACCAGGCTTCGGTTCCTGCAACCCGCCCCACCACATCCGCGGCAGCCAGAGCCCGTTCACACAGCGACCCGTCGCCAAGAGCGCACAGGCGCCAGTGCCCCCGCCCGCTCAGCCCCGCTGCATCTCCCGCCGAAGCACCTCTCCGGTGTGACTGCGTTTCCGTTTGGCAATCGTCTCTGGGGTTCCTTGGGCGACGACTCGCCCGCCGTGCACGCCGCCCTCCGGTCCGAGGTCGATGATCCAATCTGCGGCGAGCATCACGTCTGGGTGGTGTTCGATCACCGCGACCGAGTCTCCTCGCTCGACCAGTCGATTGAGGACGCCGAGGAGACGGTCGACGTCGTCTCGGTGCAGGCCGGTCGTCGGCTCATCCATGACGTAGAGCGTCGGCCCGGTGTTGAGGCCGGCTGCGAGCTCGGAGACCAGCTTGATGCGCTGCGCCTCTCCGCCGCTGAGGGTGTTGGAAGCCTGGCCGAGGTGCAGGTAGCCGAGGCCGAGCTCGTCGAGCAGCTCGAGGGGTTGCCGGATCTTTCGGACAGGAGAGAAGACTTTGACCGCTTCCGAGACCTCGAGGTCGAGCAGCTCGCCAGCGTTGAGGCCTTGCCAGCGGACCGAGAGCGTCTCGGGCGTGAAGCGCATCCCGTTGCAGGTTTCGCATGGAACGTCGACATCTGGAAGAAAGGCCATCTCGACGTGGATCGACCCCTGGCCTTTGCATTCGGGGCAGCGGCCTTCCTCGACGTTGAACGAAAAGCGGCTCGGCGTGTAGCCGCGAGCGCGCGCCTCCGCTGTTCCGGACAGTAGCTGCCGGACCGTGTTCCAAATCCCGATGTAGGTCGCGGGAACCGAGCGCGGTGTTCGCCCGATCGGGCTCTGGTCGATCTCGATCGCCCGCTCGAGGGACTCGAAGCCCGTGATTCGACGCAGCTCGCCGGCGGGCCTGTCGTTCACCATCCCGACCGCGTCCCGCGTCGCCCGGAGCAGCACCTCGCGTACGAGCGAGCTCTTGCCCGATCCACTCACGCCGGTGACTGCCACGAAGCGCTGGAGGGGGAAGCGAACATCGACGTCCCGGAGATTGTGATGCTGCACCCCGCTCAGTTCGATCCAGGAGGCGTCCCGTGTCGAACGGCGCTGGCTTGGGACCTGGGCCGGGCGGTCGAGCGCTGCGGCGGTGACCGAGCCCTTCATCTTCGTGAGCGCGCCCTGCGAAACCACCCGGCCACCATGCTTCCCGCCGCCCGGTCCGACATCGATGACGTGGTCCGCTGCCCGAATGGTGTCCGCGTCATGCTCGACGACGAGCACCGAGTTCCCGCGATCCACGAGGCCCCGAAGCGCGCCGAGCAATCGACCTGTGTCGCGGGGGTGCAAGCCAATCGTCGGTTCGTCGAGCACGTAGAGCACGCCCGTGAGGCCGCTGCCAAGCTGTGCGGCGAGGCGCACGCGTTGCATTTCGCCTCCACTCAAAGTGTCGGCGGAGCGGCCGAGCCCGAGGTAGCCTAGGCCCACCTCTTCGAGGAACGAGAGGCGCCGCAGCGCCTCGTGCAACGGTGTCTTCGCGATGGTGGCGTCCCGGCCCTCGAGCTCGATTGCGCGCAATGTCTCGACCGCCTCGGTGACGCTCAGGTCGAACAACGATGTGATCGGCATTTCATCCACGGTGACGCCTCGCGCCAAGGGCGAAAGACGGGTCTGATCGCATTCGTCGCAGAGCCGCTTCTCGACAGCACGTTTTCGACGCCGGCCGCGCCAGTTCTTCTTGATGATTTCCCCACGGCCTTCGCAGGCCGGGCACTGCCCCTGCCGGGTGTTGAAGGAAAAGAACCTGGGGTCGAGCACGGGGTATCCACGGCCGCAGCTCGGACAGGCGTGCTTGCTAGAAAGCTGTATCTCGTCTCGGCCGCAAAGCGCCCAGGCCGCCCCATCGCCGACTTTCAGAGCGCGTTCGAGCAATTCGAGCAGTTTCGCGCTCTTCGCCGTAGCGCGGCCCACGACCAGCTCGACATCGTGCTCGGTGTAGCGGTCGAGCTTCATGCCTGGCTCGAGCTCCTGGATCTCGCCGTCGATGCGCGCCTCGGTGAAGCCGTCCTTCATGGCCTTCTTGAGAAGCTCGCGGTGAATCCCCTTTCGCCCACGAACCACAGGCGCGAGCAGCGTCACCTTCTTGGCGCCAAAGCGGCGCTTCAGGTCGTGAACGAGCTGCGACGCAGGACGGGCCGCGATCGGCACCTCGCAATCGACGCAGTGCAGTGTTCCAATCCGAGCCCAGATTAAGCGCAGGTAGTGCGACACCTCGGTGACGGTTGCGACGGTGGAGTTTGCGCCCGCCCGAGTCATGCGCTGCTCGAGCGAAACGCTCGGTGGGACGCCCACGACCTGATCGACCGAAGGGCGCGGCAACTGCGGCATGTACTGGCGAGCGTAGGGCGAGAGAGTTTCTAGGTACCGTCGCTGCCCTTCTGCGAAGAGCACGTCAAAGGCCAAGGTGCTCTTCCCGCTGCCGCTCGGGCCGGTGAGCACGACCAGCTCGTCCCGGGGAATGTGAACGGTGACGTTCTTCAAGTTGTGCTCGCGAGCGCCCGCGATTCGGATCTCCCGAAGCGGCTCGGTCTTCGGCTTGGTTTTCCTGCGCTTGCTCTGGCGATCGTCCGTTGGGGCCTTGCCGAGCGCGCGCAAGAGATACGGCGCCGTTTGGGACGACTTCCTTCGGGACACCTTCTCGGGTGTTCCCTCGGCGACGAGCTTGCCGCCTTTGTCGCCGGCGCCGGGACCGAGGTCGATGACGTGGTCCGCATGTGCGGCCACTTGCATGTCGTGTTCGACGATGATGACCGTGTCACCGCGCTCGACGAGATCATCGAGCACCTTCATGAGAGGCTCGATGTCGTTTGCGTGCAGACCAGCCGTCGGCTCATCGAAGACGAGGAGCGAGCCGGGCGTAGCGCGAAGCAAGGCCTCGGCGAGCTTGAGACGCTGCGCCTCTCCACCGGACAAGGTGTTGAGCGGCTGACCGAGCCGGAGGTAGCCGAGGCCGACGTCGAGCATGGGTTTGAGCGAGCGAGACAGGATGGCGTCGTCCGCGAAGTGCGCCGCGGCCTGCTGCGCGGTGAGCTCGAGGAGCTGGGCGATGTCGAGCCCCAGATACTTGACGTCGAGGACGGGGCCGATGAATCGACGGCCCTGGCACTCTGGGCAGCTGAACACCACGTCGGCGAGGAACTGCATCTCGACCGTCTCGGCGCCGTCGCCCCGGCAGGCTTCGCAGCGACCACCCGGGACATTGAAAGAGAAGACCCCAGGCTTATACCCGCGCTCCTTCGAGAGAGGCTGCTGCGCGAAGCGCTTTCTGAACGCTTCCCAAACCTTCAAATATGTCGCCGCGTTGCCCCGGGAAGTTCGACCGAGCGGAGCCTGATCCACGCCCACGACGCCGTGGAGTGCGGCGAAGCCCTTGATGCCATCGTGGTCGAGCGGCGCACCGTTCGACTTGATCCCGAGCTTCCTCTGGACCGCCGGGAGCAGGGTTTCCAGCACGAGGCTGCTCTTCCCCGACCCGCTGACGCCGGTGATGCAGGTCATCGCTCCGCGTGGGAACGCAACGTCGACTGAGCGGAGATTGTGCCCGGAGGCACCGGTCAACTCAATCCATCCGGACGGCTTGCGACGCTTCCGCTTGACCACGCCGTTGGCCTTGAGCGCGGCCCCCGTGGCGGTCTTTGCCGAGCGGAGAGCCTGCGGCGTGCCATCGAAGACAATTTGCCCACCGTTTTCTCCTGCGCCTGGACCGAGCTCGATCACCCGGTCCGCGCCGTTGATCATCTCGCGGTCGTGCTCGACCACGATCGCGACGTTCTCGTCCTTCGAAAGCGCTCGAACGACTCCGAGCAAGCGCTCCACATCTCGTGGATGGAGGCCCACGGTCGGCTCATCGAGGACGAACATCGCCCCGTTGAGAGTCGCGCCAAGGGCGCTCGTGAGCGCAACGCGCTGAGTCTCGCCGCCAGACAGTGTTCGGGACGTTCGATCGAGGGAGAGGTACCCGAGCCCCACATCGTGCAAAGCGCCGAGCCTTCCGATCGCCTCGCGCCAAAGAAGCGCTGCCCCCGCATCGCCCGTGAATCGGGATTCCTGATTCTCGAGAAAGCTGAGCGCCTTCGAGGCCGGCAATGCGTAGAGCTCGGGCAGGCTCAGGCCGTCGATGTGCCAGGCCAGCGCTTCGGGCTTGAGACGCGTCCCATTGCAGTCCGCGCAGGTTTCGTATTTCCGGTAACGCGAGAGGAAGACGCGAACGTGCATCTTGTAAGCGCGCGACTCCATCCACTTGAACCAGCTGCGTATCCCCCACCAGCCCTTGGGGTAGCCGATCTCGTCTCCGTCGATCAGCCAATCGAGCTCGGCGCGGGTCCAGTTCCGCAACGGCTTTCCAAGTGGGATGCTGGCCTTCTTGGCGGCTTTCTTGAGCTCACGGCGCTCCCAGGTCGTCGCCTTCCCCTGCCAGGCCCGGATCGCGCCCTCATCGGGCGATAGGTCGTAGTCGGGAATGACCCGGTCGAGGTCGATTTCGATCGTTCGGCCGAACCCGCGGCAGGTTTCGCAGGCGCCTATCGGGCTGTTGAAGCTGAAGAGGCCGGGAGTTGCCCGGCGAAACGAACGGTCACAGCTGGGGCAGTGCAGTCCTTCCGAAAATCCAAGCTCGGCACCCTCCGCAGTCCAAACGGTCGCCCTGCCGGCGCCGCGGCGCATGGCATCCTCGAGAGCTTCGACGAGTCGGTCCTGGTCGCGCGCTCGCGCAACGGTACGGTCGGCGATCACGTCGAGGTGAGTGCTCCTGTCGTCGACCACGTCGCTCGGCCGGATCTTCTCGAGCTCGCGCACCCCGCCCGCGAGTCGAACGCGCCGGTAGCCGTCGCGTAGCAGGTTCTCGCGAACCCCGATGAAGTGTTCCGCATCAGCGACCGCCACCGGATAGGTCACGAGCAGCTTCTCCCCCGGAACCTCGCTCATCACGGTCTGGGCGGCTCGTGTCGGCGCGTCTCGGTGCACCAGTGAGCCGCAACCGGGGCAGTGAAGCTCGGCCGCGTGGGCCCAGAGGTGTTTCGCGTAGTCCGCGATTTCGGTCATCGTTCCGACGGTCGAGCGGCTGGTGCGAACGGGCGCCTGCCGGTCGACGGCGATCCCGACGGGGACCGGATCGAGCTCGTCTACCGGCGGCCTCGACAAACGCTCGAGGAACTGGCGCGCGTAGGCGCTGAAGCTCTCGACGTACCGGCGCTGCCCCTCCGCGTAGAGCGTCTTGAACGCCAGCGAGGACTTGCCTGCACCCGAGGGGCCGACGATCGCCAGATAGGTGCCCGGTTCGATGTCGAGATCGATCGAACGAAGATTGTGCGTGCGCGCACCGCGTAGCTTGGTGGGCTGCATCGCCTAGCGTCGTCCCCAGCGCCTTCGAAGAACCCAAGTCGCCCCGAGCAAGAAGACTGCCAGGGAGATGAACCATGGGTTGGAGAGCGGCTGCTTGGACATCAGGCCCGCCGCGCGGCGGGTAGTTGCCGCCAGCTCGGAAAGCGCCGGGACGTCCTCGATGCCAAGGAACATCCGTCCGCCGCTCTTCTCGGCGAGCGCTGCAAGCTCATCGGGAACCGCCTCGAGATCTGCGAGCTCGTCGCCGCTTTCTTCGACCACGAACACCTCGCGCGCAACGTCTTCGTTGCCTACCGACGCGACCACCTCGTACGCGCCCGGCTCGGTCGGAGCGCGAAGAGTCGCTTGAATCAAACCGTCTTCGTCGGTTTCGACGACAGCCACCGGCGCGTCTTCCTGCGCAGGCTGAAACTGAAGCTCGACCTGCGTTTCGGTCATGGGTCGGTAGCCTTCGTCGCGGAGCCGGCCCGAAACGACGATTTCCCCTTCGGTTCCATAACGCTCACGGTCCGTCGAGATTCGAGCCGGCTCGAGGAGCGGGTCGTGCGTCAGCCAGCGAATCATCCGATCCCAGAACAGCTCGTATTCGTCGGAGCCTACGGTGCTCTCGTCGGTTGCGAAGCGCCAACGCCACGAAGCGTCAGCCGTCATGGCGGCAACTCGCCCCCTCCCCGACTCACCGACGACGAGAATCGGCAAACGGGCTCCGCCCTGCAGTCGGGCACGCGGGTGTTGAAGAAGGACTTGCGCTCCGTTCTTCACCGCGCCGACCACGTTGGCGCCATGAAGGGCGGGTAACGCTTTCCATGTCTGCCGCGTCCGCGCCGGGTCGGGCCGGAGAGCTACGATGGGATGTCGGGCGAACCCCTTCTTGACCTCGGCGCGATAACTCCCCTTCTGGATGCCGGCCGAGCCGAGCTTGACCGGCAGAATCTGCTCGATGGCGGTGCCCCCGTAGCGGCCCTCCGCGAAGGACTGGTCTCCGCCGATCATCAGGAACGAACCGCCGCGCTGCACGTACTCCTTGATTCGGGGCAAATACGTGGCCATTTCATAGGGCGCGTAGTTGAAATTCTGGAAGATGACGACGTCGAAGCTTCCTAGGTGTTCTCTGAAAAGCTCGTCGGTGGGAAAGGGAATCAGAGCGAGCTCGTTCGTGGGCGCCGCGGTGAGATCGGCCGCGGCGCGCAAGATGAAAAACGAAACCAGGTCGACCGAGCCGTCACGCTTGAGGAAGTCGCGCAGGAACCGCACATCCCAGCTCGGCCGCCCGGCGACCAGCAGCGCGCGCAATCGTTCTCTTCCGACCCGAAGCAGCGCAGCCCTGTCGTTGTTTTGGGGCACCTCGTCGCTCGAAGCCGCAGGAATCAAGAGCCGGTACAAAGCGCGTCCGGTTCGCTGAGGAGTCACCTCAAACGCTATGGTGCCGCGGCCGGTTTCGTCCAGCGTTGCGACGGTCTCCTGTTCGAGCCGGCTCTCGTGCCAGAGCTGAACCCGAAGCTCTTTGTTCCGCAATTTGCCGATCGCGCGCACGTCCGCCCGAATGATGGCCGGCACGCCGACGTACGCCGTCGCATCGGCGTAGAGAGAGACTATCGCTTGGTCGTCGAGCGGGTCGTCCCCACCGATGAGGATGGAGTGAATGGCGGGCGCCCCCCTCCCCAACGCGAGCGTGTCGGCGCGTAGCTCGCCATCCGCCCCGTCGGTAACGACGACCAGCGCACCGATTTCACGTTCGTCACCCTTGCTGAGGACGTGATTGATCGCGTTGCGAATCCGAGTGTCATCGTCCGCGGGCGCATAACTGTCCGCAAGCCCTTCCCAGGCCGCCACCCGAACCCCTGATCCGAATCGATAGACCACCGGATTGATTCGATCGTCCGTCTGCCATCTCTCGATCAGAGCCCGAACTGCATCGCTCCGGCGCCCCGATGACCCGGACAGCGTCATGCTCCTCGAATCGTCGATGAGGAGCGCCGTTCCCCCGGCGATGTCCTCGAATGTTTCTCGAACCAGCGTTAGTTGGAGAGCGAGAAGGTACACCGCCAGAATGCCGAGTCCCCCGATCGCGGCCAGCGCGAATCGACGGCGTCCGTCGCTCTCACCGCGAAACGAGCGAAGCTCGACGAGCCAGAGCGCAAAGAGCGCGAGCCCAAGCGCCCAGGCGGTCGTGCTCCCGCCCCAAATTCCCAGATGCCACTGCCAGTCCCCCATGAGCAGCACTCAGTTCCCGGCGCCCCGGCGCCGCATGATGAAGGGCGCATGGACCTGGTCGTCTTTGTAGTCGGTGCAGAGCGCGTAGATCACGAGATTGACGCCGAGACGAATCGCGCGTTCCCGTTGCCGTTCCCCGCCCGGGACGACAGCATGACTCCATGCGCCGAGTTGGTCGCGCAGAAGCGCTCCGCCGAGGTCGTGCCGCGAGTAGACGACGGCGATTCGATCGCCGTACGTCATCCCTTCGAGGAAGGTTGGGCCCTGCACGCGTCCCACGGGCCTCTCGACGAGATAGAAAGATCGATAGACCGTGTGCTCCGAGGAGATGGGGCGCAGTGGCATCGCTGGAAACGCCCGGAGCAGCTCACGCCGAACTGCGCGATCGAACGCTTCGCCGCCCGCGGTGGCGTCGTCGATGAGAATGAAGCCGCCCCGGTGAACGTACTTGCGCAGCCCGTCGATGGCGTCCGGGCTCAGCGGCGGGAAATCCTCACTGCCGCGCCAATACACGAACGGGCTCCGAAACAGTGATGCTTTGTCGAACCTGGTTCGCCCGGGCTCTAGAATTGGTTCGACGCTCGACCGCTTGCGCACTTCCCAGGCGAGACGCTCGGCCACGTTGCGGGCTTTCTCACCGCCGGCCCCCACGTTGACGGAAACGATTTCCACGCCCGAGGCCTCGCCGAACGCCAACGCTCGCGGCGCCACGGAGACCAGGGAGGCCGCCGACACTGAAAGGCAGGCCAGTACCAAGAGAAGGCGACCCGGCTGCGCCCCGAACATGGCCCGCATGAGCACAGGAGTACCAACCATGCGTGAAAGCGCAAGCCGGGTTGACGCCGCTCCGGTTCGCGACGAAAGTGGCGCCGTGTCGAAGGCCCCTGCCCGTGCGAGCGCCCTTGTCGCGTTGCTCACATTCGGATTCGCGTGCCAGAGCAACGGCGAGAAGGCCGAGGCGCCGTCGGCGATCGACTCGCCGAATGACTCGAGCTCGCCCTTGCTCACGCGCACTCGTCCACTGATGAGCACCGTGTTCAGGATCCAAGTCGACGCGCCCTCCGAAAACGCCGAGAACGCGGTGCGCCAAGCGTTCGAAGAGATCGAACGTCTGGAAACTGTGCTCTCCGAATGGCGCGACGACAGCGACATTGCCAAGGTGAACGGTCTGGCCGGCAAGAAGCCGGTCAAGGTCGGCGCGGATACCTTGCGTGTCATCGATGCCGGCATGGATGTTTCGATGTGGTCCCGAGGCTCGTTTGATCTGTCCTGGGCCGCGCTCTGGGGTCTCTACGATTTTCGGCCGGACTCGATCAAGATCCCGAGCCCCGAAGAGCTCAAGCCGCGGCTTGCGCTGATCGACTACAAGAACATTCGCGTCAGCAAGAAGTACAAGACGGTGTTCTTGAAGAAACGCGGGATGGCGATCGGCACGGGCGGCATCGCCAAAGGTTACGCGCTCGACCACGCGGGCGCGATCCTTCGCGGCGCGGGCGTCGACAGCTACATGATCTTCGGAGGCGGCCAGGTTCAGGTGCACGGACAAAGAGACGGCCGGCCCTGGCGAGTCGGAATTCAGCATCCGCGCGATGCGAGCAGCTATTTCGCCGCCCTCGAGTCGACAGGAGCCTCGTTTTCGACTTCGGGGGACTACGAACACGCCGTGTTCGATGGGGCGGGCAAACGCTGGCACCACATCATCGACCCGAAGACAGGGCGCCCCGCCGACCGAACTCTGTCGGTGACGATTATGACCTCGGAGGGCATATACGCGGACGCCTTGAGCACTGCAGCCTTTGTGCTCGGACCCGAAAAGGCCTTGAAGATGCTGCGCCGAATTGCCTATCCCGCCGAAGCGGTCATCGTCGGCGCGGACTGCAAGGTCTACATGACGGCGAAAGCGAAGAAGCAGATTCGAATGAACGTCGAGCTCGTCGACGGACGACTTCCGAACTGCTCGCCCTAGCTGCCCGCCTCTGCGAGCTTCAGTCGTTGATGCTCTGCCGAGCGAGGTGCCGTGCGAAACCGGGACGAGCCGCGCCGAGGACGAGGTCCGCTCCCTCTTCGAGCACGTCGGCGCGAAGCCGTGCGTCCGCGGACGAAGGCGTTCCACGAATCACGATGCGGAGCGTCAGAGCCCCTTCGCTGTCTAGTTCGCACGGAGTCGCCCCATGCTTCACCAGTTCAGCGACGAAACGTCGAGTCGCATCTCCGTCTCCCGTGTCGACGATCGAGATCAGTTTCTCGCCGACCTGCACGATGACCGGCGTCCAGACCGGGGGGTCGCGGAGCTCGTCGACCACGTGGAGCGCGCGCTTCAACCGCGCTCGACCTCGAGGCCGTCCGCTTCCCAGTGGAGGAACCCGCCGGCGAGGTAACCGATCTGCACGCCGTCGGCCTGAAGCTTCTCGCTCCATTCCTTGGCCTCTTCGCTGCGCCCGTAGAGGACCCGAATCCGTCCGTCGAAAGGCTGAAGCTCATTGACGCGGGTCGCGAGCTCGCTCGCTGGCACATGCAGCGCCGTCGGGATCCGATAGCGGCCGTAGGAAGCAGCATCGCGAATATCGATCGGCACGGCCTTGCCCTGGGCCACCCAAGCGGCGAGCTCTTCGGGCCGAACTTCGGAGGCCGCGCGGGGCATCACCGGCTCGAGCAGACGAAGGATCCCCGGCTTGTCGAGAACGCCGACGTGATGCTGAACCACCCGCCCCTCGGCAATGACCAGGAGCATGGGAATCGACTGCGCCCGGAAGGTCTGAGCGACCATCGGGCTTTTATCGACATCGACTTGGACGACTTTGATTTTCCCGGCGAGCTCGTCCGAGACCTGCGCGACGATGGGTGAGAGCTGTTTGCACGGCTGGCACCAATCCGCGTAGAGATCGACGAGGACGGGTATCTCGGAACGAAGGACCTCTGCTTCGAATGTTGCGTCTGTGACCGACTGGACTGCCATTTCAGTAACCTCTGTCTAAGATTTCGGATTCTGTCACGATCGCCACGCCTGCGCTCGTTCCCAGGCGACTTGCACCCGCAGCGACCATTCGGTCCGCTGAGGCCGTATCGCGAATGCCCCCCGCGGCCTTGACCCCAAAATCGGGCCCCACGCAGGATCGCAGGAGACGAACGTCCTGCTCGGTCGCCCCGCCGCCACCGAAGCCCGTGGAGGTCTTGACGAAGGCCGCCCCCGCCTCGAGGACCC
>JBLYYU010000443.1:0-4958 GCA_048550275.1 Polyangiales bacterium | reverse complement strand
GAGCGACGTCGTGGATTTAAGCGGCCACGGCAGGTTGGCGCGTAGCAGTCGAAAGCCCTCCAAGTCGGCTTCGCTTTCCCTCACCAAGTCCGTGTCGATCCACGATGGGTGGGCCGAACCGGCATCGACGCCGCGGAACCCGACCTCGGCGCGAAGCGCACGCGTGAAGCTTTCCACGCCCGCCTTGCTCACCGAGTACGACGACATGCCGGGGAGGGCTACGAATGACGCAACGGATGCGATTACCAGGGCGTAGCCGCGGCTCTCGATCAAGTACGGAAGCGTCGTGTGAATTGTCCGAAAGACGCCGATGAGATTCACGTCGATGGTGCGAAGCCACGCCTCGGTGTCGCCTTTCTCGATCGTACCGTAGGTCCCGATGCCTGCGTTGGCGACGACGACGTCGATCCGCCCATACTCCTTCACGATGTCCGCGACGGCTCGCTTCATGGAATCCGGGTCCGTCACGTCTGCCACGCGATACATGTGCCCGGCCCCGAGCTCGGCGGCCCGCGCGGCGAGCTCTTCCGGCTCGAGCCCGGTGAGGGCGATCTTAGCCCCGCGTGAGGCCAGCTCTTTTGCGATGGCAGCACCGATTCCTCGAGCGGCCCCCGTGATCAACACGACTTTGTCTTCCATGGACGAGGATAGAGACGATCCGGCGAGGAGAGTCAAGGGCGTTTGGACCCCCAGCGGCTAAGCTCTCTGTCTATCTCCTCTGCTCGCGGGACTAGGGGCACGCGGTGCAGCGGTCGAGCTCCAGGTCCAGCGATGGGTCCTCGACGGATTTGAGCTGACGGCCCGACACACTGTTCTTTGCTAGGTTCCAAACCGAGAGGCGAAGCGCCACGAGCGATTTGCCAACTTCGATGTCGCCTCCACCGAGGGCGACTAGGTGGCCTTCGATGTCGGCGATCATCGCTTCCTTTTCGGCGTCGCTGAACAGAGGATGTGCGTAGGTGACAACTTCGCCACCCAGCTCGATTCCCTGCAGCACGCCGTCGTGCAATCGCTCAGGGCCTCCCAATCCATATTCTCGAAGCAAGTAGTCACCTCGGCGGTCAAACGATCGTTGGATCTGAATTCGGGCCTTGTTGTGCAGGGCTTGCTCTCCGACTGTATTGCAGATCGACTCATTGCAGTCCGGAACAGGATCGAGAAACCAGTTCTCCATCTCGTCAGTGCTGAAGAACATGTCGCCGACGGGCACGGTTCTGCTCGAATTGATGAAGTAGCTGGTGTACGGGTCGTCACCGTGCGGCATCGATAGTTCGGCGGACGGGAAACTGGGCCGACAGTGCCAACCGTCGCCGAGGCGAATCGTTTCGAGCTCGGTGGGGATATTGATCGCCCGGAGCATGGTGACGTAGAGGCCGGTCGTGCCGCCACACCCGCGAGTGATGTGGCGCCTTCCCTCGAGGGCATAGAGAACTCGGTCGACCGGCGGGTACCCTTCGTAACCCCATTGTTCCAGGGGATCTTCGTTCGAGCTGTGGGACAGACGCGCCCGCGCCCAATCCGTCAAGGCGTGGATGGTCTCAACTTGTGTGGCCTTCAGCATCTCGAAGTTGGACAGGAATTGGTAGCTCGCTGAAGGGTTCCAAGGCGTAACCCAAGCGTATCGAACGCTGTATTGATCCCGATCGCGCAGATAGACGAACCACTCGCGACCATCGAGCATCGAGGCCAGTTGCTCGTTGGTCATGTCGAGTAGCGACCAAGTGACCAGCCCGTTCTTTTCGACCCACAGCGAGTGGGCTGCGTGCGCTACGAAGATGTACCAGGCAGCTTCCTCGCTGAGCCCAGTGCTCAGCTCGACGGGAGGAAGTGGGTCCGAAGCCGGTCGCCCAACCTCGAGGCCCCGGATTGCGGCAAGCAAGCCCGCCATTTGCTCGTCCGAGAGGCTCCCATCACCTGTGCTGCTTTCCCATTTCAAGTTGTCACGGATCTTGGGGTCGAGCAGGAGGGCGTCGTACCCAGCGAGGGCGGCGTCGTCCGGAAAGAACTCGGTTCGACTCTGGTTGCTCTTGTCGATTTCATCGAGCGGATCACCCGTGTCCAAGGACACTCGAACCTTGTCTCCCATCGCGATCGGAATAGCGGGCGTCGGGGAAAGCAAGATGCTGCCGCCTCCCGGCTCCAAGGCGGGCAATGACTCCGTCACGCTGGCCGTCGCGACCTCATTCACCTCGATCTCGAGCTGAACCGAGGCGACGGTACTGTCCTCGGTCCCATCGTTTCTGATTTCGATGGCAAGCGCGCCGGAGCCCTGGTCGACGTGCAGCGCGCTCACGACGAGGTCAGGCCCTGAAATCACGGGCGGTGTTATCGTGCGAGAGAATCGGTTGTGGTCTTCGTTCGTCTCGAGGATCTCGTTCGCGGTATCGACAGCGACTGCTATGCGACGCTCCTGGCCCGCGATGCGCAAGCCCAACGAGATACGCTGCTCCGAGCCGACCTGACGGTACGAGTCGTCGGGCAACGTTCCGAGATCAACGTCCGCGACGGGCTCTCCGTCCACGAAGACCTGCACGTTGCCGACGTTCTCCGGAACGACAAGCAGGCTTCGGTTGATGATGATGACCTGCAGGAGGTTGTTCTCGTCGAACCCGATTCCAACCGGCTCGAGATCCCCTCGTGGCTCAACACAGTTGCCGGCGCCGTCACAAAGCCCGTCATCGACAGTTGCCCAATCGCAGATCGTCCCTGCGGGCGTTACCTTGGTAGGGGTAGGACAGCCCCCGGTGTACGGATCACAAGGGGGGGCATCGATCGCACACCGATTAGCGCCGCAATCGACACCTGCGCAGAGCATGGCGTCGACGCAGAGTCCGGATTCGCAGACGCCCGGCAAGGCGCCGAAGACGCATGGGGTGCCGTCGTCGACTCGAGTGTTGGCGCATCGGCCGTCAGCCGAGTTGCACGAATCGACGGTGCATTCGTTTCCGTCGTCGCAGTCGACCCCCCCGCAGTAGTCAACGTCAGCGCAGCCCGACATCACTAAGACCACGGCAAGCGCGCTAACTCCCCTGAGTGCGATGAACCTCCACATGATTGCTATCAACCCCGACTCGCAGGCGCCATTGCTGCGGCCAAGTCACACCAAGTGGGTGCATTCACCGTGCCAGGACGACTCACGGGGCTTTTCCTCGACAAACGGAGCTCGGTGCGAACGGCTTGCATATCCAGCGCTGCCACGGCGCAATCATTGCGCGGTGGCGAGGCGTAGGACGGTGTCTGCTGCGTACTGCGCGCTCGTCCTCGGGCTGGGTCGCGGGAAACGGTGAGGACGGGCCGGACTAGACCACGCCCAAGTCGATCAGGCTGCGCGCCATGGCGACGGCGGCGTCGGTCGCGGGGATGTACGTCATCTGAAGCGTCTCGCGTGTCCAGGTGTCGTCGACTGGAACTTCGCGGCCGAGCTCGGGGATGATCTGTCGGGCCGTGGGGTCGAACAAGCCGACCAGCCTGACGACCCAGTCCGGCAGATTGCGCCTCGGAACTTTGCGCGCAGCCTCGCCTAGCTGGGCGCGGATCGCTTGTCCGATCTCGACCATCCACAAAGACCCGGCGGTGGACAGGTAGCGGCCGCCACTCGGAACATCCGCTTCGAGCGCCAGCCGATGCATGCGTGCGACATCGCGCACATCCACACATGCAAAAGCCACCCTGGGCGTGCCTGGGTATTTGCCCCTGAGGAACATCTCGATGATCTCGGCCGATACGCGGATCTCGGGGTCGAGCACCGGGCCGAGCACGAATCCGGGGTTGACCGAGCTGTAGTGGAGCCCGGCACCTTGCTGGTCGACAAAATCGCGCGCGGCCCGTTCTGCGAGCGTCTTCGACTTCGCGTACGGCGTCACGCCGGGTGCATCGACCTCGGTCCAGTCCGCCTCCGTGTATGGCGCGGTTCGGTTGTCGGGATGCCCGTACTGAACGGCCGCCATCGAGGATGTTTGAACGAAGCGTTGCACGCCGGCATCGTTCGCCGCGCGAAGCACGCGGAGGGTGCCCTCGACTGCAGGCCGGATCAACACCTGCTCGTCCTTGGGCTGGGTCGCGGGAAACGGCGAGGCGACGTGCAGCACGTGGGTGCAGCCCGACACAGCATCGCGCCAACCTGCGTCGGATTCGAGGTCAGCTTCGACGAAATCGAGCCTCGAGGCGTCGGCGTGCTTCCCTATCACCTCCCTGACCTTGTCCGAGCGCGCGAGGGAGCGGACGGTCCCACGCAGATCGTACCCAGCGTCGAGAAGCTCGACCGCGCAGTGATTGGCAATGAAACCGGAAACGCCGGTGATGAGAACGGTGCCTTTGGGCATGCGCCATAGTCGCGCCGAAGAGGCGAATTGTCTCTCCGAAAGTGTCGGCCGAACACCTTGATGGTCTCCCTAGATTTCGGCGGTCTCGGGTTCTAAGGTACGGCCATCGTGCCCAGCGACTCGTTCTCCGAAATTCCCATCGTCGACTTTGCCCGATGGCATGAGGGCACGGCTGCTGAGCGCCGGGCGTTCACCGACGAGGTCAGCGCGGTCTGTCATCAGGTGGGGTTCTTCATCGCGGTGAATCACGGCGTCGACCCCGCGCTCACCGAGTCGCTATTCGCGACGATGAAACGGCTCTTTGCCTTGCCTGTTGAAATCAAGCAGCAGATCGACAAGCGCAAGAGCCGGCACTTTCGGGGCTGGGAACAGGTCGGCACGGAGCGCACCAACAATCGACCCGACATTCGCGAACAGATCGACTTGTGGACCGAGAGACCCGCCCAACACCCCGATGCTGATCCGCCGTATGCACGGCTGCTCGGCCCGAACCAGTGGCTCGCCGACGAGTTGCTCCCCGGCCACCGTGAGTTAGTCGAGGGCTGGACGGCTGAGTTGCACCGAGTCGGCAACGACTTGCTGCGAATACTGAGCCTGGGCCTTGGGCTCGGTGAAGATCACATCGCGACCTCGTTC
>JBLYYU010000442.1:0-2597 GCA_048550275.1 Polyangiales bacterium | reverse complement strand
AGGCTTTCGAGCCAGGTGAGGCGCTCTTGCCGCATGACGGCGACGCGGTCGAGGAGGTCACGCGTCTGCTCTTTTTCATGCTCGAGCTGGCACCGCCGGTCGAAGTCCGCCCTTGCCATCCGCATTCGTAGCTGCTGCGACACGAGCAAGAGCCCCATGGTGCAGATCATGAAAGCTTGGTAGCCGATCCAGATCGTGAGATCTCCAATCGACCCGTATCCGAGAAGCAAGGGCAACCAGTAGGCACCGTAGATCGCGACGGCGAAGGTCAGAGCAAACCAAAATGGCCACAGGGTCACCGCGGTGACGCCGACGAACATCATGATGAGCGCGTTGATGTACGGCGACTGATAACCATCGTGTAGGAACGAGACAAAGACGATGTAGACGGCCGCCGCCACGTAGATGAGCGAAACAATTCCGTCCACGCGCCGAAGCAGGCCCTGCGACGGCGTCTTCGATAGCGGATAAAGCGCGAGCGCTGGAACCAACCAAATCGCGCGCAGAATCTGAACCCAATAGAACTGCTCCCGGAGCGCCAACCACTCGAACAAGATAAACGGCGCCTGCACAGCAGCGGTGAGAAGGATCCCAACTCGCAGCGCGCCGGTGTTGACCATCCGCCGGTAGTCTTCGAACTCCCCGGTTTGCGGATCGAAGTATGGGTCAGGAAGGAGCGACACTAGAGGGACCGCGCAGACGGGCGCTCACGCGGGACGCCGTGGGGAAGACGTAGGAGCATGACGAACGCGGATGATACTCAATTTCGCGGCTACGGCGCTATGCTCACACCGGCTCCAGAAGCGCCGTCGAAGTGGGGGCGCGTGCGATCACGCGGCCCGCACTACCATCCCGCTTCACGAATCGAGAAAGATGTCGGTCTGCAACGCCGATTCTGGACGGCGGCGGTTCCGATGATAGTGCGTAGGCACGGGCAATTCGGCGCGGTGCCGTCCTCGGCGAACTCCGAGGCCATCCCGACTCCTACACTTGCTCGTGCCGTACGAGCCTTCTCCGATTTCGCCAGATGCGGAAGACAGGAACGCGATACTCAGTACGTGCCGCGGGTCTTGATGTCCTGCGCGAGGTCGTAGATCGACGTAAGGGAGCTCGCTCATACCTGCGAGATTGGTGGCAGAAGCCTGGTTGACGCATATTTCGATCCCCCAGACCTAAGCGACGGTGGAATCGTTCAGCCACAAGAAACCAGTACATTTTGGCTATAGGACACCGCCCCTCATGATATGGTCGCCGACGCCACTATTTGGACTTGAGGACCGATGCCACCCGCAATTGCCAATCACCTACCCACTGGCCCGTTCAAAGAACAGCGTGCCTCCCATCGCTTTGACTGTGACATCCCTGCGCGTGGAGGTGGCCCGAATGAAATTGGGCAAATCGTCAATATCGGACTCGAAGGCTGCTTCCTCAAGACAGATGCGCAGTTCGACCGGACCGACACGCATACAGTCGTCTTCCGGGCGGGTGAATTCGGCCGAGTCGTCGCGGAGGCCGAGGTGGTTAGGTCTTCATCATCCGGCCTGGGCCTACGCTTCACTAGCGTCCCGGCTAAGGGAAGCCGCCGCCTGAGGCGATTCGTTGCGGAGCTCAACACCATTGCCGGCCATCGATCCATAGCGGAATCGCTCGAAGATGCGCCGTCCGGCCAATACAGCATCACCGAGTCTCGGAAGATAAGGTCATTGCTGGACCACGCGTCGGAACGAAACGCGACATTCACGACCATTCCGTCGGGACGGAACGAGCGCCACTCTGCCAAGCTCATTTCTCGCGGGGAAGATTCTTTGACTCTCGAGTTCGGAGCGCCCGCGCCCGTCGCGCCGAACGACGAGATTTTTGTGCTCTTCACTTTCGGGTTTGATAGCTATTCATTTCGCTCAACTGTCCGAGGCTCGGCTGGCACCAAGATCTCGATCGATACACCCTCGAAATTGGGTTTCTCGGAGCGTCGATCGCTCGCGCGGGAGAAGCCTAGTGGGAAGGCTCGTGTGTCGCTGAGCGTCCCATGGCAAGATGAACCCGCCGAATGGGCTGTTTACGACGTCAGTGCCGGGGGCTTCGCGATGCGTGTCGCATCCGGCAACGCCCTGTTCTTGCCCGGCACTCCTTTGACAAACGCCTTCCTCGATATTGAAGGGATCCGCACCCCGCTTCCCGAAGCGGTCGTTAGGCACGTAACCCACGTTCGCGAACCTGACGGTCGGGAATGGTGGAAGATCGGGGTGTCTCGTGGCGTGAAACGCACCCAGGCGCAGATCGTCGAGGAAGAGCTGGCCCCCTCTCGCGACCGTTCGAAACTGCAAGCCTTCAAGGACTGGGCGCGGGGCGTTGGGGACAAAGCGACGTACCTGTATCACACCCGTGCGCGGAAGATCCGCCCCGACTCCGGACAAGAGCCGTTTCAAGTTGTCCGCCTGAAGAACAACGACGAGCGAGAGCTCGTTGGTTTGCTCAACCTCTCCTTCCCTTCAACAGGCCGCGTTCGAGCGCCCCTCGTCTTGATCGTTCCCGCCTTCGGAAGTCGAAAGGAGACGATGTCGGCGCTCGCTCAAACGTTGACCCACAATTTCAAGAGT
>JBLYYU010000441.1:0-10143 GCA_048550275.1 Polyangiales bacterium | reverse complement strand
TCCTTCGCAACGCGTTCGTGGTCGTCGTCTTCAGGCCAGCCCACCCCTCCTGGAAGCGGATGCTTGAAGGTCTGACCGGACTGAAGTCCTTCGGGGAGCTTGTCCGAGAGCTTCAGCAGGTTGACCGCGACGTCGACGCATTCCTTCGCCATCTTCCTGTACGTGGTGAGCTTGCCCCCGGCGATGGTGATCAGGCCGTCCTCCCCGATCAAAATCTGATGCTCCCGACTGACCTGCGATTCCGCCACCTCACCCACCTCGGGCTCCGGGGCGATCAATGGACGGAGGCCGGCCCAGGTGGAGATCACGTCTTCGCGAACGAGTTGCTTGGTCGGGAAGTAGTAGTTCGACGCGGCGATCAAGTAGTCCACGTCCGCAAGCGTCGCGGCTTCTTCGCCCGCAGCGCCTTCGTAGTCGGTATCGGTCGTGCCCACGTAGGTCCGCTCGCCCCAGGGAAGCGCGAAGAGAACGCGCTTGTCGGTCGGGTGAAACAGCACGACGGCGTGCTCGACCGGGAGCTTCGATCGCTCGACGACGATGTGAATGCCCTTGGTCGGCCGGAGCATTTTGCCCTTGCGAGGCCCGCTCATCGCCAGGACATCGTCCGTCCAAGGCCCGGTTGCGTTGATCACCGTGTGCGCCTTCACTTCTCGAAGGGCCCCGTCGCGCTGGTTCTTGACGATGACGCCGGAAACCCGTCCCTGCTCGTTCTTGGTCAGAGCGTCTACGCGCGCCCAGTTCACGACTACGCCGCCGTTTCGGACCGCGTCGATGATCGTTTCGAGCGTGAGCCGCGCATCGTCCGTCGAGCAGTCGTAGTAGACCGGAGCGCCCTGAAGGGCCTCCTGCTTGAGCAGCGGCTCCTCTTCGGCCACTTCGCTCGCCTTCAGAGTTCGGTGGCGCTTCGGCGAACGAAACAAGGCGAGCCCGTCGTAGAGCCACATGCCGGCGCTGATCATCCGCAGGCTCTTGCGAGCGCCTTGGTAGACCGGAAACAGGAAGGCAAGCGGGTTCACGAGGTGGGGGGCCAAGTCCATCACGACGCGGCGTTCGCTCACCGACTCGAAGACCAGGCTGAACTCGTAACTCTCGAGGTAACGGAGGCCGCCGTGAATGAGCTTGCTCGAACGGGAGCTCGTGCCGTACGCGATGTCGTTTTGTTCGAAGAGCGCCACCTTCAAACCGCGACGCGCGGCGTCCCGCACGATGCCGGAGCCGGTTATCCCGCCACAAATGACTGCCAGGTCTACCTCTTCAGGAACCCGATCCCACATTTCTTCACGAGTCGGCATCAGGAACCTCCCAAAATATCGTGTGCGTCGAGATAGGCGATGACCTGCGCGGCCGCTTCGTCGACGCTCAGGTTCGCGGTCTGCAGGTGAACCTCCGGCGCCTCCGGGGCTTCGTAGGGTGCGTCGAGGCCAGTGAAGTTCGAGATTTCGCCCGCCCTCGCCTTCTTGTAGAGACCCTTCGGATCGCGCGCTTCACAGATCTCGAGCGGCGTATCGACGAAGACCTCGATGAACTCCCCAGAGCCCATCAAGCCGCGGACGCGGTCGCGGTCCTTGCGATACGGCGAGATGAACGCCGAGAGGACCAGACCGCCAGCGTCGGCGAAGAGTCGGGCCACTTCGCCGATGCGACGGATGTTCTCGACGCGGTCCTCCGGAGCGAAGCCGAGGTCGCTGTTGAGGCCGTGCCGAATGTTGTCACCGTCGAGGACGTAGGCGAAGGCGCCGCGCTCGATGAGCATCCGCTCGACGCGATGTCCGATCGTGCTCTTCCCGGAACCGGACAGGCCCGTGAACCAGAGAACGGCGCCACGGTGTCCGTGTGCGGCCGCGCGTGCTTCTCGGTCGACCTCGCCGATGTGCCAGGTGAGGTTTTCTGCCTTGGGCGCGCTCATGGCGGTGAACATAGCCTCGCTCACCGGGCTGGCAAGCTAGTCCGCGAGCAGCTCCGCCAGCGCCCGGACGGTCAACGGAGAGGACCCTTCCGCCTTGTTGTTCACGATTACGTAGCACTCCTTGTCACGTTCGAGCGCGTCGCGGACGAGTTCGGCCACGTCCTTCCGCATCTCCGGCTGCGGCGCGACCAGCCGGTCGAATGGAGCGTAGGCTTCCTTGAGGTCGGCGTAGCGCCCGCCCGGCGGAAGGAGCAGGCGCACGACGAGCTGCGCGCCCTCGAGCAAGCCCTCGACCCTTCGCTGCTCGGCCAGCTTGGGCATCTTGGACCAGTAGTTGAAGACGTGGGACGCGCCGTGCTTCTGAAGAGTCCTCGCGTATTCCGCCGTGAGCAGCTTGCGGTTGCGAAGCTCGACGGAAAAGGGGAAATCGCTCGGCGCAGCTTCCAGAAACGCGTCGAGCTTTTCGCAGAACCAAGTCGGGTCGAGCGGGGTCGGCGACGGCGCGATTTCGACGATCCACGGCCCCATGTGACGGCTGAAGCCAAGGCGCGCTGGTTCGTGGACGGCATGGGCGAAGAGCTCCGGGTCGAGGAAGCTCGGGTTCGCTTTGCCGGCGTCGTCGCCGTAGCGTGGGTGCCTCGGAAAGCCTGGCATGGTCACGCGCTGCCACACCTTCATCGCCGCGCGGAAATCGTCGGGAAGCTGGCTCGAGTACGCGCTGAGCTCTTCTTCGGCCACGGGACTGTAGTAGCCACGATCGACGCCCACCGTTCGCATCAGCGGATGCTGCGCATACTCGCCGAGTGAGTCCCGGAGAAACGCCTTCTGATTCGGATACCGCCGGTGGTAGACCAGGCCGGCCCAGCCGGGAAACGTCCAGCTCGAGGTTCCCAGCCGAAGCTTCTCGGGGAGCCTCTCACGAAGCGACTCGAGGGCGCTCGCTCCCTCCTCGGCCGAATCTCCAGGCTCTTCGTCGGGCTGATCGAAAAGCCCGAGCTGTGTCTCCTCCGCTCCGAAGAGTGGATTCTTCGGCCGCCGCCGAGGGCTCATTTCTGGCCGTTGCGCCGCACCGCGATGTTGTGCTGTCGCAGTGTCTTGCTGAAGTGGTGCTGACCCGCGCCCCGGGCGACGAAGTAGAAGTACTCGTGCTGCTCGGGTTTGATGACCGCGGCGATCGAGGCGGCGCCCGGATTGCTGATCGGGCCCGGCGGCAGCCCGGAGTGCCGGTACGTGTTGTACGGGTTTTTCTTGTCGTCGAGCATCGCCCGGGTGATGCGCCCGTCGTAGGTCGCGCAGGACGGCGCGGCTTCGGGAGCCGCCATGCAGCCGTACTGCACCGTGGGATCCGCCTGCAGCCTTCGGCGTGGAAGAAAACGTTTGGAGTTCAGGCGATTCCAGAAGACGCCAGCGATTCGAGTCCTCTCGGCGGGCACGGCGGCTTCCTTTTCAACGATGGACGCCAGGGTGACCAAGTCGTGCGTGGTCCAACCGTCGAGGGCCGCGAGCTCCGCACCGTACTTCTCTTCGAGCTCTTCGAAGCGCCGGGTCCAATTGGCGAGCATCCGTTCGACCACGCGTCGCGGCTTGGTCTGATCGTCGAACTCGTAGGTGTCGGGAAACAAGTAGCCCTCGGCGTCGTTGGCTTCGACGCCGTAGCTCGCCAGCAGGGATCTGTCCTCGGTCGCCGCGAGGAATTCGTCGGCATCAGCGATTCCATACTCCTCGAGCCGCTCGGCGATTTCGAAGCGCGAGAAGCCTTCGGGGATCAAAATGCGAACTTGAATGCGCCCGAGCCGCGTCGTCGCGTGACGCGCAACCTCCTCAGGCGTCATCGGTAGGCGAAAACGAACCTTGCCTTGCCGAAGGTGTCGATCGAGACCGCGCATGCGCATGTAGAGCGACCAGACGCGTGGGTCGTCGATGACGCCCTGATCCCCGAGCTCCGTGGCGAGCTTGCGAAGGGTCATGCCCTCGCTGACCTCGATCAGGACTTCCTGGCCGTCGCCCTTCGGACCATCGCTGTCCGGGTAGACGACGAACAGCCAGCCGAGCGCGGCCAGCAGGCCGAGCACGGCGAGCAAAGTCATCAGGCTGAGCGCACGCGTGATCGTCGCTCCAATGTCGCTCTCGACTTTGATGGGCTGTTGAGGTCCGTCCACGCTTCACCCTAAATTGGCGTCTAGATACCCTTGGAGCAAGATGGTCGCCGCAGATTGGTCGACGACGGAGCGGCTTTTCGTCCCCCGCCGTCCCATCTCGCGCAAGGAGCGCTCAGCGGCGACCGTGGTCAGACGCTCATCCCAGAATACCACTTCGATACCTAGCGCCTCGCTCAACGCCTCTCCGAAGGCCCGGGCTCGCCGAGCGGCCTCCCCTTCGGTCCCGTCGAGCCGGAGGGGCAGACCGACTACGGCCAAGGACACCTCGTCGTCGACGAGCGCGTCGCGCAGCCGGTCGAACGCTTTTTTACGCCCTTCGCGCGCGTCCACGGTCTCGCGAGGGAAGGCGATCGAGCGCAGCTCGTCGGAAATCGCAACGCCTATCCGCGCTTCGCCCGGGTCGATCCCTAGCACTCGGCTCACGTTAGCCACCTACCACGGGCTGCGGCACAGGCTCGGACGGAGGCGGCGGAGGACTCGACGCGATCCTCTGGCTCAACAGCGGCAGAACGTAAGGGAAGCCCACCTGGAACTGATCGACGTCCGGGTCGATCTGTCCCGCGAGCCAAAACATCATGACGGCCGCGCGCTCGACGTAGAACCAGCCGTCCGGGTAGTGGAAAGAGCGCATCAGCGTGCGCAGCTCCCTACGTTCGACCTCGGGGTCGGCCAGGGCTTCGAGCTCTTTGGAGTTGGCGTTCATCAACGCGCCGGGGGTGCGCGCTTTGAGCTTGAGCAGCTTCTGAAAATACGTCTTTACGGTCTGCTCGAGCAGCGCACGGTCGCCGCCCTCGGCGTGGAATCCGATCTCCTCGATGCCTTGGAGAACGAGCGCGTCGTTCTGCTCGAAGAAGCCGCGCAGGATGTCGACCATGCCGAAGACGGTCTTGTCGTCGACCTCGCTGATCGCGCCGAAGTCGAGGACGACGAGCTTGGCGTCGTCCGACCCCTCGACGGGCTGGACCAGGAAGTTCCCGGGGTGCGGATCGGCGTGAAAGAAACGGTCGACGAAGAGCTGCTTGTAGAAGCTCTTGACGAGGCGAACAGCCAGCTTGTGGAGGTCGACCCCGCGCTCCCGAATCGTGTCGAGGTGCGAAATCTTGATGCCCTCCATGAACGTCATGGTGAGCACGTCCCGGGTGGTGGCCTCGTCGACGACCTCGGGAAAGAGGATGTGATCGTCGTTTACGAAGTTCGCCGACATGCGGCGCATGCAGTTGGCTTCGTGCAGGTAGTCGGTTTCGCGACGAAGCAGGTCGACTAGGGAGGAATGGACAGCTTCGATGTTCTGGACGGGGACGAACCATTTGTAGACACGGACCATCAGCTTGATCACGCGCATGTCGATTCGAACGACGTCGCGAATGCCGGGGTACAGCACCTTGACCGCTACTTTGTGACCGTCATCCATGTACGCGACGTGAACCTGGCCGAGTGACGCTGCAGCGACCGGCTCACGATCGATGCTTCGAAAGTAGTCCTCGGGCGGGCCGCCGAGGCTCTCGATGAATGCCTGCTCGATCTCCTCGAACGGATGCGGCGGCACGGCGTCCTGGAGTGTCTCGAGCCGCTTGATGTAAACCGACGGCAGGAAGCCGCCCATGATCGACAGGACCTGCCCGAGCTTGATGTAGACACCCCGCAGCTTGAGCATCCCTTCGAGCATCCGCTTGGAGTTCTTTTCGTCGACCCGCTCCTGCCTCCGGCTCAGCCAGGCCGGCACTACCGGCTCCTCGTGCCCGCTCCGCGGATCTTCGCGCCAGCGCCGGAAGACCTTGAGGAGGCCCAATTGCACCAGGTAACTGGCGAGAATCACGCCGAAGGTGAGCTGAGCACGGACGAGGCGGATGAATAGACTCATGCGAATTGGCGTCGGGGAGGAGCGTAGCAGCGATTGGGCGTGGTCCCAGCCGCGTTGGACGAGGGGTCTGTTCGGTATAAGGTGGTAGGGTGGTGTCGGGTAGTCGTAGCCGTAAGCTTCGAGAGAAACTCAATAACGCCCTCCGAAGGGAGCGGCTCGCTGAAGCCCTTCGTTTGTATGAAGAACTCGAAGAAGTTCAGCCTCGGGAAGCACGCTGGCCTCACCGAAAAGGCGACCTGCTCAAGCGTCTAGGACGCCCCCACGACGCGACCGACGCATACGAGAGGGCAATCGACCTCTATGCTGCTCAGGGCTTCGTCGCCAGGGCGGCGGCGATGGCCAAAGTCGTCATGGCGATCGCGCCGGAGCGCGAGGACGTGCTCACACGAGTCACGCCGGACGCAGCGCGACGGCTCCATCGGTCGAGTCGGTCGGGCGGCGCTACGCCGGACAGGGAGAGCGAGCCGGGAGACTACGAGATCACGCACACGCAGAAGAAGCGGATCTCCGCGGATGCGCTACCGCTCGTCGCTGACGAAAGCGTCGCGAGCGATGCGCTGCGGTTCTCGAGCCCGCCGGTGAGCGGGCGCCCCCCACTCGATCTCGACATCTCGGACGCCGAGCTCCAGGACCGGCCCGCCCTGACCGAGGACGGACAGAGCGAACGACCGACTCCAGAGCACCTCGCACAACTGCCCTCCATGCCCTTGTTCGCCGAGGTGCCTCAGTCGGTCCTGGCGAAGATCGTCCGGGAGTCACGGCTCATCGTGCTCGAGCCCGGTCAGAGACTCATCGAACGCGGGACCACCGCGGACTCGCTCTACGTCCTAGTCGAAGGGAGCGTGCAGCTCGTTCGCCGCACGGACGAGGACGCGGTTGTGCTATCCGAAGGCGACGTCGTGGGCATCTCCTGTCTGCTCGAGCGGGTCTCCTACGAAGGCGATGTCACCTCGCGCACCCAGATGAGCGCGCTTCGCATCAGCAAGCTTCTGCTCGACCGGCTCGTGGCGGAGTACCCACCGTTCGGCGACCTGCTGCTCGAGATCCTCGGCCGGCGCTTGGTCTCGACCCTGGTGCGGACCTCTCCAATGTTCGCGGGCTTCGACAACGGCACGCGTTCGGAGGTCGCTGCGATGTTCGAAGTGCGCCGGGCCGCCGAGGGCACGGCCGTTCTCGAAACCGGAAAACGCGCCGACGGGCTCTACATCCCGATGATCGGCGAATTGCTGGCCTTTGGGCCGGATGGCGAAAGGCTTGGCCGGCTCAAGCTCGGCCGCGCGCTCGGGCAGCAGTCGATTCTGAGCCAGACGCCCTCCCCGGTGACGGTGGTCGCGGCCACGGACGTACTCGTGCTGCGAATGTCCGCCCGACGTTTCCACGAAGTGGCCTCTGCTCACCCTGCGATGATCGCCCACCTCGAGACGCTCGCGGAAAGCCCCGAAGGGCCTACCTTCTCGCTGGTCCCTCCGGCGCAGCGCAAGAGCGGCGCTTAAGACCGGACCCGAGCGACGAGGTGCGCCCCCGGACGAAGCGCCTATACTGGAATCCTCATGAGTTACAGCGCCTCTTTTCGCTGCGTCGCCGGTTGCAGCGGCAGCTATCCCCTCGACCAGGTCATCTACTCCTGCCCGGAATGTGGCGAGCTGCTCGAGGTCCAGCACGACATGGAAGCCTTGAAGGACCGGAGCGGCTCCGCGTGGAGCAAGCTCTTCGACCAGCGCTGGATGACTCGCGACTGGCCCTACGGCAGCGGCGTCTGGGGGAAGAAGGAGTGGGTACAACCTCAGCTCCGAGGCGAGAATGTCGTGTCGACTGCGGAAGGCGGCACGAACCTCTTCTGGGCCGAGCGCTACGGAAAAACTCTCGGGCTCGACGACGTCTGGATCAAGAACTGCGGCAACAGCCACACTGGTTCGTTCAAAGACCTCGGCATGACAGTGCTCGTCAGCACCGTGAAGCAGGCGATCGAGGACGGGAAGCCGATCCGAGCGATCGCTTGCGCGTCGACCGGTGACACCTCGGCTGCACTTGCGGCGTATTGCGCGTCGGCCGGCATTCCATCGGTGGTGCTTCTGCCCAAGGGCAAGGTAACGACCGCGCAGCTGGTTCAGCCTCTGGCCAACGGCGCGCTCGTCTGCGCGCTCGACACCGACTTCGACGGGTGCATGGAAATCGTCCAGAAGCTCACCACCGAGAAGAGCATCTACCTCGCCAACTCGATGAACTCGCTTCGCCTCGAAGGGCAGAAGACCGTCGCCATCGAGATCGTCCAGCAGTTCGATTGGAAGGTGCCCGACTGGGTGATCATTCCGGGCGGCAACCTCGGCAACGTGGCCGCCCTCGGCGCAGGCTTCGACATGATGTTGAAGCTCGGGTTGATTTCGAAGCGCCCACGCATCTGCCTAGCTCAGGCCGAGAAAGCCAACCCTCTGTATCTCGCCTACAAGGCCGGTTGGGAGAACTTCGAGGCGATCACCGCCGGCGAAACCGAGGCCAGCGCCATTCGAATCGGCAATCCGGTGAGCGTGCGTCGTGCGATTCGGGCGCTCTCCGCTTTCGACGGCGTGGTGGAGCAGGCGAGCGAATCCGAGCTTGCCGAAGCCTCTGCCTCCGCGGACCGAGCGGGGAGCTACACCTGCCCGCACACCGGAGTCGCTTTGGCAGCCCTCGAGAAGCTCCGCGCCAAAGGGACCATCGAACCCGGCCAAAAGGTGGTGGTCATCTCGACTGCGAACGGGCTCAAGTTCACGCAGTTCAAGATCCGGTATCACGAGAACGAAATCCCGGGCGTAGAGAGCAAGTATCCGAACAAGCCCGTTTCGCTTCCAAGCGAATACGAAGCCGTGAAGTCGGCGGTGTTTCGGGAGCTGGAGAAGCGGGCGAAGTAGCGGGGGGTCAGGCGGCTGTTTGTCCCGCCCCGCCACCCCAGACGAGCGGCCACCCCTGCCTGCGATCCTCCCTGCACGGCAATTGCGGCGCTCTCGGTTGTCGGTGCTGACGCCTCAACTGGCGTTGGAACTTGCTCCGATGTAGACGAGTCGAAGATGGGGAGTACCGATACGCAGATCAGGCCGGCAGCAACGACCGCCTGCCTTCGCGACGGAACGGAGGCGCTGGAAGTCCTTCTCGTTCGTCGGAGCCGCGAGTTGGTGTTCTATGGTTCGGCTTGGGCGTTTCCGGGTGGGCGCGTCGATCCGGAGGACAGCAGTTCGCACGGAGACTTGTTCGACGAACCGGCAAGCCGGAACGCTGCCGTTCGCGAAGCTCAGGAGGAAACATCGATTGCGCTCGTGGCGAACGAATTGGTGACGCTCTCGCACTGGACGACGCCGCCCGGACGGCCACGGAGATTCAGCACCTGGTTCTTCCTCGCGCGCGCCACACTTGATCGCGTCGTGGTGGATGATGCGGAGATCGACAAACACTGGTGGGCTCAGCCTGCCGATGCCCTAGCAGCGCAGCGCCGAAGCGAAATAGCGCTCCCTCCTCCAACCTTCGTCACGCTGAATTGGCTTGCGGGCTTTGACCGGGTAAGCGCCGCCCTCGAGGCCGCACGAAGGCAAGTGTCCGAGCGCTTCGTGCCGCGCGTAGCTACGATGGATGGCCACCCGGTTTCGCTGTACCAAGGAGACGCCGGCTACGACAGTGCCGATCCGAGTGTCCCCGGCCCGCGCCACCGGTTGTGGATGCGGCCAGAGGGCTGGAAGTACGAACACCCTTAGATCCGAGCGGGACCGACCAGCGCTCGCTGTTGTTTGGGATGTAGTGAGCGTGGTTGCAGGAACCGGGGCCTGGTCAGTCTTAATTACACCACCCGCCCACCCCCACCCGTAATCCTCCCTAGCGCGGCAATGGCTTCGCATTGCCTTGCCGGCGCATGCGCGCCGGGCTTCGCCCTTCGGGCTCGCGGTCTTGGCTTGGTGCGGGGGTGCGGGTGGCGGGGGGGGTGGCACTGGGCGCTGTGTGGAGCCGCGCTCCGGTGTCGCCGTTCTCCATCCATGGAGATAAATGGAGGGGCTCGGAAAAAAAGGCGCGATGGGGGGCGGAGTCGACGTCGCGAGTGACAATCGGCAAGACAGCAACCACCTCCGATTGGCGCGAGCGCCGAGGCTCGGCTTGCCGGCTCCCCGCCCCCAAGTCCAACCGAGCCGATCTGCAAGCCGAGCCGTTCGATGGAGCCCCGCGTCGCGCCTTTTTTTCCGAGCCCCGGTATCCCC
>JBLYYU010000440.1:0-4273 GCA_048550275.1 Polyangiales bacterium | reverse complement strand
TGCCAAATTCCGATCCACTTCAGATTCGCGTACCAAACGGTCACTTCTGGCACGGCACCCTCCGCCACCTGCTCTTCCTCGCGGCGTTGCTGCCAGGAGCATGGGCCGTCGCCGCGCCCGCGCTCGACGACCACCTGTGGTTGGGCCTCAGCGAGCGCACTTGGTTCTACCTCGCCCTGGCCGCCCCGATCGTCCAGCAAGTCCTCGTCGCGCTGCTCTGGCGCGCCCAGCTCTGCTACGGAACGCTCACCGATCTTTTCGGAGACGCGGGCTTCACCGTCTGGGGGGCCATCTTCTTTCCTCTCTTGGTAGCGCGACCTCTCCTCCTTCTCGCAGTCGGTCTCGCCGACGAGGGTTCGCTCGACGTTTCGCCCGCCGTGGCTGTCCCGCTCGGCGTCGCTCTCTTGATCCCAGCCGTCTACGCGATGCACTCCGTCAAGAAATACTTCGGCTTCGCCCGCGCCCTCGGAGGCGACCACTTCTTCGAACGATACCGAGCCATGCCCATGGTGCGCGAGGGCGCCTTCCGCTTCTCATCGAACGCCATGTACGGGCTCGTCTTCCTCGGGTTCTGGGGCATCGCCCTCATCACACGCTCCCAGGTCGCGCTCGCCGTCGCCCTGTTTCAGCACGCCTACATCTGGGTCCACTGGTACTGCACCGAGCAACCCGACGGCGTCGTCCTCTACGGTCGTTCGCAAGATGAGCCGGAAGCTCCGCGCGAGTAGGCAGCCGCCCGACGCCCTTCGAGGCTCCACTCCCACTGTGGCAACAACCTGTTGCACCAAGCGCACGGGTTGCGCCGCTCGCCGGCCTTCCACCGACCCGAAGACCCACAACGCGCGTCGAATTCCGCAACGCGAACGCTGGCGCGCAGCTGGCACGCTTGATGCAGAGGCACAGGGGTAGCTCGGGGCGTTTTGTCCCCGAGAATCGAGGTTGGCCATGCGTGCTTTGTACCGACCCTTGAGTGTCTTCGCGATCTTGCTCTTGCCCTTCATCGCCTGCATGGACTCCGGCGGCGGCGAAGAAGGCTGCGCGGACCTCTGCTTCGGTAACGCCTGCCCGGACCCCTGCGAAGACGTCGTGTGCCCAGAGGACGGCAACCGGTGCACACGGGAGTACTGCAGCGGCGGCCGTTGCACGAGCGATCCGGTGACGAACGGAATAGCCTGCACCTATTCAGGCGGCGACGGCGTCTGCGTAGATGGCGTCTGCGGCGAAAATCTCTGCGAAGGCGTCACCTGCGACGACGGCGACGAATGCACCGATGGTAGGTGCGACTACGTGGACGGCGTGTGCGATTTCACCCCTACCACCTGCGACGACGGCAAGGCCTGCACCGAGAACGCGTGCGATTCGTCTCGCGGCTGTGTTTTCTCCGACCTGGAGGACGGCACCGCCTGCGACCGCTTGCGAGTGTGTGAAAGCGGTCGTTGCGTCCCTGCATGTGACCCCGGGTCCGGAGAGGCGACGCAGTGCCCCATCCTCGGTTCCGAGGATCTACTCTGCTGCCCCGGCTCGGATAGGTGCACCGACCAATACAACTGCGCTCAGCCCGTGTGCGAACCAAGCTCGGCAGAAGTGTACGAATGCCCCATCGGAGGCCTCGAAGACCTGGTCTGCTGCCCCCTCAACAGTTATTGCAAGCGCGTATGCTGCCAGAGCGCCAACGAGTGCGACGATGGAGACCCGTGCACTCGAGACGAATGCACCGATACCCTCTGCAGCCACACCCCGTTGATGGATGGCAATGATTGCGCGGACGGCGCGGGCATGTGTCTGGCAGGCGTCTGCGTCGGCACGTTCCCTTGCACCGAGGAAGGCATCCGCGCGGCCATCGAGGTCGGCGGCGGGCCTCACAGTTTCGATTGCCCCGCCCCAACCAGGGTGGTGACGCGGAGGATATTCAACTTCGAACGGAACGTGATCCTGGACGGAGAAGGCAATCTCAGCGTCGACACCACCGATGACATGGGAGTCTTCTCGATACCAGAAACTGTCACCGTCGAGCTCCGAAACCTCGCGATCACAGCCGGCGCGGTGCCGATCGAAGGCTCCGTCATTTGGAACAGTGGAAACCTGGCCATCACGAACAGCTCGGTGTCGGGCGGCTTGGCCGAGCGGCGCGGAGGCGGGGGAATCCACAATCAGCTCGGAACGCTGACTCTCACCGACACCGTGGTCTCCGGCAATCGCGCGATCGGCCCCTTTCGAGGCGGCGGGATCACCAACAGCGCCGGGACGGTCACGTTGGTGAACAGCACGGTGTCCGGCAACAGCGCGACATCCGCTGGCGGCATTCGGAACTCGGGGGAGCTGACCCTGATGAGCTCCACCGTCTCGGGCAACACCTCGGAGACCAGCGGCGGCGGCATTCTCGGCACCGGAACCGGCGCCCTGACCTTGGTCAACAGCACCGTGTCCGGCAACGCGGCCGAGGCCGGCGGCGGCCTGTCGGTCGAGAGTGGTGCCGTATCGCTCATCCACTGCACCTTCGTCGCGAACAGCGCCGACTCCGGCAGCGCGATCGCGGTCTGGAAGGATTCGTTCCTCGGAAGCGAAGTCATCGCGACCGCCAGCGTGGTTGCCGGTGATTGCAGCACGGAACCCGGCGCTGCGACCTCCTCCAACGGCTACAACATCGAGACCCCGGGCGACACCTGCGGCTTCGACCACGCCGCCGACCTAGTCGGGGTTTCAGAAGCCGAGCTCCATCTCGGGCCGCTTCAGGACAACGGCGGCCCAACCGACACGCACGACTTGCTCGCAGGCAGCGTCGCTATCGATCGCGTCCCGAGCACCGACTGTGTCGACGCCGACGGCGAGCCGCTCACGACCGACCAACGCGGCGAAGCTCGCCCAGCAGGTCCGGCGTGCGACGTAGGCGCGGTCGAGCCGCAGCTCTAGGGCAGGGCAGGCTCCGGCAACTCGAAGCAACTGTTCATCGACTTCGCGTAACGCGTCTGAAACGGATGCGGCTCGATCTCGAGCTCCTTCAGTACCTGCGCCGACGCGCCGTTCCCGAGGGTGAGGCACGGCCGCTCGGGTTGAACACCGGTCTTGAACAGCAAGCTCATGTGTTTGTTCACGTTGAACGTGCCCTGGAAGTGCGTTTTCGCCCGCACCAAGGAGCCGTCGAACCGCGAGTAAATGTCTGACGAAACATCGAAGCTCGTCTGCTTGCCCGACGTCGGCACGCGCATCTCGAAGTAAGGCGCGTCGGCGCCGAGCTCGGTCGCGCGGGTCACGCACTCGCCCCCCTCTTCCCGAATGTCGATCTCCTCCAAGGTCTTCGGAAGCCCCCAGATCTTGACCCCGCGAATACGGTTCTCCTCAGAAGTCACCGGCATCGAAAACACGCGGTACCCAAACCCCTTGAACACGTCGAGGACCATCGGCAGAACCGGCACATTGACGACCGGGTCCACCATCACCGGGATCGTCATCGCGATCTCGTTGTACGGCGGCACTCCGAGCACGTTCCGGTAGACGTAGCAGGAGAACAGCACCAGCGACCGCCCCCTCGTCATTCGGATCGGCTTCATCTTCGGGTCGAGCATCAGCTTCTCCGCCCTGCGGTAGGAGCAATGAAAAATGCCGATGGCCGAGGTCACGTCGCCGTACAAGGTCGGGAACTGGTAGTTCTTGCGGACTCCATCGTCGAGCGCGACGGGCGCGGGCCCATGGCGCAGCTCGAACCGGCTGAAAAACGGGTGAGTAAACGCCGCCGCGTTGTCGAGAACATCGGGCCCATAGTCGCGGGTCGGCTTCATCGAGCGAGCCAAGCACCTGCCCGGGAGAACGTCAACGAGGAGCAGGCGCCGGCCCTGGTGTTGGGCGACAAATAGAAGGCAAATCGAGGCGCTTGCAGTTAGGATGCGTCGCGGAGGTCCTCGATCGTGCGCACAGTTCTCTCACTCCTCGCAGCGTTGCCGCTCGCATTCGCAGTCGCGGCGTGCACCACGATTCCGCCCGCGACCGGCGCTGGTGGCATGGGCGGTGAAGGCGGCACGGGCGGGACGAACGCCCAAACGTTCCCCTGCGACGAACAGGGCCTCCGAAACGCGATCGCGGCGGGCGGGGGCCCCCACACCTTCGCCTGCGACGGGCCGAAGCGAGTCACGACCTCCGCCGACATCCTGATCGACAACGACGTCATCCTCGATGGCGAGGGCAATCTCACACTAGACGCATGGGCGAGACGGGGACATCGCGTCCTGTCGGTACCAGAAGGCGTGACGGCGGAACTTCGTGGATTGACAGTCACGGG
>JBLYYU010000439.1:0-5915 GCA_048550275.1 Polyangiales bacterium | reverse complement strand
GTAGAACGGTGGCACCAGCGCACTGCTCCACCCGAGGACGTAGCACTCAGCGCCAGCCCCCGCCGTCTCCAACCCCGGTTCGACTCCCCGTGCTACGGTCCCGCGGTGGAACGACTTCAGAAGGTCCTGGCCCGCGCTGGCGTGGCATCGCGGCGCGCGTCCGAGGAGCTGATCCTCGCTGGTCGGGTCCGCGTGAACGGTCGCATCGTCACTGAGCTCGGCACCAAAGTCGATGCGCACAAGGACCGGGTTGAGGTGGATGGGCGACGGCTCGTTGCCGAGAAACCCGTTTACTACTTGCTGAACAAGCCTCGGGAGATGGTGAGTACGCTCGATGATCCGCAGGGGCGGGCGACGATTGGGGATTTGTTGAAGCGGATTCCGGAGCGGGTCGTGCCGGTGGGGAGGCTCGACTACCACACCAGTGGGGCGATCTTGGTCACCAATGATGGTGAGATGATCGATGCCTTGCTGCGGCCTCAGTCTGGCGTGCCGAAGATCTACGCGGTGAAATTCCAGGGGCATCTCGATGTGCCGGAGCTCGATGCGTTGCGAAACGGGGTCCGGCTCGACGACGGATACGTGACGAAGAAGGCCGATGGGTTCGTGTTGCGCGAAGAGCGAAATCACACCTGGGTGCAGCTCACGCTGACCGAAGGGAAGAACCGGCAGATTCACCGCATGGGGGACGCGATTCGGCATCGGGTGATGCGGCTTTCGCGACAGTCGTTTGCCGGGTTCAGCATTGACGGTTTGAGACCGGGCGAATACCGAGAGCTCAAGCGTGACGAGCTTCAGCAGCTCAAGAAGAAGTACCTCAATCCGTATCGGCGTGCCCGCGAAGCCTCCAAAGGAGCGTGAACGCGCTGGGCACGACGAAGAGTGTGAAGACGGTCGAGAGCAAGAGGCCGCCGAGGACGATCGCGCCGACACCGCGGTAGAGCTCGGAGCCGGAGCCCGAGAAGACGACCATGGGTAGGAGGCCCGCCAGCGACGTCGCGGTCGTCATGAAGATCGGGCGGACGCGCGCTTCGACGGCGAGGGGAACGGCATCTTCCAAGGTCGAGCCGGCGCGGAGACGAACGAGGGAACCGTCGACCACCAGGATCGCGTTGTTCACGACGACGCCGATCAGGATCAAAAAGCCGAGCGCGGTCATCAAGTCGAGAGGTTGTTTGCCAAGGAGGGCGTTGACGAGCCAGAGGCCGCCTGCACCCCCTGCCGCCGCGAGCGGAACGCTGACGAGAACGGCGACCGGCGAAACGAAGTCCTCGAAGAGCGCGGCGATCAATAGGAAGCAGATGACGAGAGCGAGAAGCAAGATGTTGCCGAACTGCTTCTGCGCGACCTCGAGCTTCCCGGCAGCGCCGCTCAGTCCGAACTCGACACCGGGGGGGACTCCGCCCTCGGCTTCGAGGCGGCCGATGACGTCGTTGCGGATGATGTCGATCGCGTCTTCAAGCGCCAGGTCCTCGGGCGGGGAGACATTGAGGGTGATCGCGCGACGGCGCTCGAGGTGACGAATGACCGAGGGGCCGAGGCTTTCTTCGATTTCGGCGAGCGCGCCGAGGGGGACGGTGCGGCCGCTCGGTGTCGCGACGGGCGCGGAGAGCAGGGCCGCGGCGTCCGGTAGTAGCTCTCCGCCGCCGGTGACCGCTCGAAGTACTACGTCGAGCTTCGGTTGACCTTCCGGCGTGTACTCGCCGATGATCGCGCCGTCGATCAGGGAGTCGACGACGAGGCCCAGCTCGGCGCCGCCCATTTGAAGCCGGGCGGCTTCTTTTCGTTTCGGGGTGACGTGGAGCTCGGGCGCGCCGGGGTCGAGGCTCGGGACCGGGCGGATCTGTGCACCGGGCAGGGCGGCGCGCAGGTCGCCGAAGAGACGGCCGCCCACCGCGGTGAGCGTCGGTAGATCGGAGCCTTGGATGTCGATTTCGACGACGCGGCCTCCGCCGATGCTGCGGCCGAAGAGTGAGGCCTGCGTCGCGAAGGAGATCATGCCGGGAATCTTGGATTGAACGCGCCGAAGCAGGTCCAGCATACGGCCGACGTCTTCTTTGTTCTCGGCGACGGCGCCGGCGAAGACGCGATCCGGCGTACCGACGAAGAAACTGCGTTTGATGTTGGCTTCGCCGTCGGTTTCCTGACCGGTGTAGCGCGCCATGTGGCCTTGGAGGCGTTCGCCGGTGGAGATGAGCTCGTCGATCGAGTAGCCGGGTGGCGGCATGAGAATTCCGAACACGAGGTTCCGGTTCCCGGTGGGGAGGTACTCCATCGGTGGGAGCAGCGCCCAGGCGACGAGGAGCGAGCCGACGATGGCGACGGACAGGGCGGCCCCCGCGCGGCGACCAGACGCACAAAGCCAGCGCACCATGTCGGTGACCCGGGATCGAAACCGCCGGCCGAAGTCGGTCAGGCCGCCGATGTCGAGGGTCTTGCCCCGAGAGAGCAGGCGGGCTGCGAGGCTCGGGATGACGAGCACGGACACGACGAGAGAGGCGGAGACGGCGAGGGCGATAGCGACGGCCACGTCACGCAAGAGCTCGCCGACCTCGCCCTGCCAAAGGACGATGGGGATGAAGACGGCGACCGTGGTGGCGGTGGATGCGATCAGGGCGCCCCAAACTTCGCGGATGCCGCGGTAGGCGGCCAGCTTCGTGTCGGGGACGCGCGTGCGCCAAGTGTCGATGCTCTCGAGGGCGACGATCGAGTTGTCGACGACCATGCCGATCGCGAACGTGATCCCGGCGAGCGAAACGACATTGATGGTGCGGCCAAGGGCCTGCATCCCGAGCGCGGTCGCGAAGGCGCAGACCGGGATGGCGACGCTGACGACGGCCGAGGCGCCGAACGTGCGAAGGAACAGGAAAAGAACGATGATCGCGAGGATGGCGCCGAGCAAGAGGTTCTGCTGCACGAGGTCGAGCGCACCTTCGATGTACTCGACCTGGTCGGCGAGGATTTCGATCTTGAGGCCCTCGCGATTGAACTTGTCGCGTTGCAGGCGCTCGATGACTTGGTGCACCTCCCGGGTGACCTCGAGGACGTTCGTGCCGGCTTCGCGAGATAGCAACATGACCATGGCGGGGCGGTCCTGGACGAGGGCGACGCCGGTGGGCTTGCGGAGCGAGAGCTTCACTTCGGCGACGTCGCCGAGCAAGATGGGTGTGCCGTCGCTGCTGGCGCCGAGAACGACCTCCTCGAGCGCAGTGGGAGTCTCGGGCGCGATGGTGGTGCGCACGAGGTAGCGGCGCTTGCCAAGCGTGACGTCGCCGCCCGAGAGATCGCGGAGCTCGCCACGCACGCTGTTCGCAACCCCTTGCACGGAGAGGCCGCGGGCGGCGAGGGCTTGGGCGTCGAAGAGAACGTGGACTTCGGTGTCCTGTCCGCCGATGAAAAAGATGCCCGCAACGCCCGGGATGCGATCGATTTCTGGCAGGATTTCGTCTTGCACCCAGGTGCGGTACGCGGCGACGCTGCCTTTCTGCGGATCGCGAATCGCGACGACCGCGAGGGGAGGGCCTGAACTGTTCGCGGTTTCGACGACTGGCTCGCGGACAGACTCGGGGTAGCTCGCGACTTGGCTGAGCTTGTTCGTGACCCGAACGAGTGCTTCTTCGATGACCGTGTCGACCTCGAACTCGAGCACGATGCTGCCCCCGTCCATTCCGGCCGTCGATTCCATGCGGGTGAGGCCCTGGACGTTTTTCAGCACCTCTTCCTGAGGCTCCAGGATTTCGGTCTCGATTTCGATGGGCGCGGCGCCCGGCCAAATCGTGTTGATGCTGATCGTCGGCGTGGCGATGTCGGGCGTGAGCTGAATCGGAAGGTCAGCGACCGACAGCGCGCCGAACAGCACGACGAGCACGATCCCGACCACGACCGTGATCGGACGTTGGATGGCGATCCACGACAGGCCGCTCGGTTGCTCTTCGCCTGTATGCTCTTCAAGCGGGTTCGCTTCGTCCGACATCAGGGGTCAGTCTTCCAGCACGATCAGAGGCTGCCCCGGGAACACCCGCTCGTTGCCCCGTGTCACCACCGTATCGCCGGCTTGGAGACCTTCGGCTCGAATCAGGACCTCGTCTCGACCGCGGGCGAGGATTTCGACAGGAATTTGCTCCGCCTTGCCGTCGACCGACTTGACCACTTGGATCTTGGCGATGCCGTAGACGAGAGCGTCGCGAGGGACCACCAGCGCGCCGTCTTCGCTTCGTTCGACTGTCAGCAACACGTCGACCGCGGCGCCCGGAAGCAGCCAGGCGGTGGGCGCATCGGGAACCAAGCGAATTCGGACAGTGCGCGACTCAGCGTCGAGCGCGCGGACGATGCCCCGGATGGTGGCGGGCGCGGTCTCACCTCTGCGCGCGAGCGTTGCTTTCGCTTCGACGTCGAGAAATTCCGATACCTCGGGCGGCACCGAGGCGAGGACCTCGACGTCCCGGTCATCGACGAGCTCGATGACTTCGACGCCCGGGTCGACCCAGTCACCCGGATCGACCCGGCGATTTGCGACGACGCCTTCGAACGGCGCCTTCACGCGGTGCCGGCCGAGCGCTGCGCGTGCCTCGGCTTCAGCGGCTCGCAGTCGTCCGCGTTCCGCTACGGCGCGTTTGCGCTCGGAAGTCGCTTGCTCGATTTCGGCGCGCGCTGCGACGTCCGGGCCTGCACCGCTGAGTCGCTCCGCGTCACGCGCTGCGCGTTCGAGCTCTGCCGAACCTGCTTGCTTCGACGCTGACGCCGCGCGAACGCGTGCCGATGCGAGGGAAGGGTCGATCTCGACGAGGAGATCGCCCGCTTTCACACGGTCACCAACGCGAACCAGAACCCGACGCACTTCGCCCGACGCGCCCGCAGCCAGCCGCGCATGCTGCAAGGCGCTCACGTCCCCGAGAAACGACCACTGTGCCTCGATGCTTCCATCGCGGACTTGGTCGACCCAGACGCGTGCCGGCGGTGGGCCGTTCGGACCGGACTTGGCAGGCGCCTCACCCTCACAGCCCAGCGCCGTCAGTGATAACCCTAGCAGCAGCCAAGCGTACGGCCCGAAATCGCGGGAAATCATCGAAAAAATCTAGTGCATAGGCTCCTTTTGACAAGTCAAAGCTCATGACTATAAAGAGGCCGCGGGGTGGAGCAGCCTGGTAGCTCGTCGGGCTCATAACCCGAAGGTCGTCAGTTCAAATCTGGCCCCCGCAACCAACGAAGTCGGGCACTTAGCGAAAACGCTAGGTGCCTTTCTTTTTGCCCGTTGACCTGACGTTGACGTGAGGTGGCGCAACGGGCTGCAAAGACTCGACTAAACGCAGCTGCGCATGCGAGCCAAGGTGCGCGTACATGTGCGTGCTTTGCTCGGAGCGATGTCCGAGCTGCGCCTGGACTGCTTTGATCGAGTGACCGTTCGTGACGGCCTGACTCGCGACCGAATGCCGTCCAAGCGCGTGATGGCTCAGAGGACTGAGCCCGAGCGCCCGTTGCACGGCCACCATCGGGCGCTTGTAGCTGTCGATGTAGCGAGGGAACGTCCCATCCTTCGAGAACAGGAACTCCGGGCCAGCGTACCCCTGGCGAACGTGCCAGCGGACCGCTCCGACGATGTCCTCGGTGAGCTCGAGGACGTAGGCCTCGTTGTTCTTGCGCGTGGCTAGGACGGCGGCTCGCTCTTTGGTCCCGCGCTGGACCGCCCGATCGACGACCAGTTGCGGGGGGATGTCCCGAAGTCGGCTTCGCGACACGGCGTAGACTGCTGAAACCCTCAGCCCGAGTCGGGCAGAAAGGTAGAAGAACAGGTACCACTGCGGTTGCAGCTCGAACATCCCGGCCAAGAAGCGGTCCCGTTCCTTTTCGGAGTACCAGGTGGGCTTCTTTTTCGGGGCGCGCTCTGTCGGCACGTACGGAATCGCCGCGAGGCGACC
>JBLYYU010000438.1:0-16711 GCA_048550275.1 Polyangiales bacterium | reverse complement strand
GCACCGTAGTACCGGGGTTGTTCTGAATCGCCCGCGTCCAGACCTGAAGCCAGGCAGCGAATCGAAGATAGAGAGTTCCATCGTCGTTCAGGCTGACCTGGATCTTCTTGGCGCGTCCGTCAGAGGCGACCAAGCCGATCCCGGAACCCGGTTCGGGCTTCGGATCCACAGCGTCCCGCATATCGAGCTGGCGCCGGGCTTCGTCGAGCTGGGACTGCGCCGCGTCGATCTGGGCCCTCGCTGCCGCGAGCTCTTCCTCCGAAACCTCCTCGTCCATTTCCTCCGAGACCTCGCCGTCCACTTCCACCGAGGCGGTTGCAGCGTCTGTTGCGGCCTCGGCTTCGGCGGCTGGCTCTTCAGCCAAGGCTAGCCCCGGCGCCAAGCTGGTGATCGCCGCGCAGGCGATTGCGATCAACCAGGCGCGCCATCCTTCTTGCGGCTCATGGCCGTGTTCACTCGTTCGCCTCATGACACCTCTCCTGTCCTTTTCGACCAGCCGTCTAGTGAACCGCCGACGGTCCCGACGAGCCCGCGGGTACGCGGATGTGCTCGACCAACTCCTGCACTTCCTTCGGGGTTTCGGGCGTGAACCGGCTGACTACGAACGCGACGGCGAAATTGATCACCATGCCGAGCGCTCCGATGCCTTCCGGCGAGATGCCGAACCAGAACTGGTCGGACGTCCCACCCATGAACTTGAAGTAGATGATGTAGCTCGCCGTGAAGATGATGCCGACCAGCATGCCGGAGATGACACCTTCGCGATTCGCTCGTTTGACGAAGATCCCGAGAATGATCGCTGGGAAGAATGACGAGGCGGCGAGACCAAAGGCGAACGCCACGACTTGCGCGACGAAACCCGGTGGATTGATCCCGAAGTAGCCGGCGATCATCACCGCGAACGCGGCCGCGACTCGAGCCGCGATCAGCTCGTGCTTCTCCGAGATCGATGGCATGAACACGCGTTTGAGAAGGTCGTGACTGACCGACGTGCTCACGACGAGCAACAGACCGGCTGCAGTCGAGAGCGCAGCCGCCAGGGCGCCTGCGGCAACGAGCGCAATGACCCAGGCGGGCAGTTGAGCGATCTCCGGGTTCGCCAGAACGATGATGTCCCGGTCGACGTAGAGCTCGTTCTTCGTATCGGCGTTGGCGTTGCTGACGAGGCGCTCACCGCTCGCGCCGCGCTTCTCCGTGAACTTGGGCTTGCCCGCGAGCGCGGCGCCCGCCACGTACTGGACCTTGCCGTCTTGGTTCTTGTCGACCCATGCGAGGAGACCGGTGTCTTCCCAGGTCTTGAACCATTGCGGAATCGACTTCTGACCCTCGACCTCGGTGTAGCTGGCGTCGCTGACCGTATCGATCAAGTTGGTGCGAGCGAACGCAGCAACCGCCGGGGCCGTGGTGTAGAGGATCGCGATGAACAGAAGTGCCCAGCCCGCGCTGATGCGCGCGTCGCGGACCTTCGGGACCGTGTAGAAGCGCACGATGACGTGCGGCAAGCCGGCGGTGCCAGCCATGAGCGCGCCGGTGATACACAAGACATCGAGCTTCGATTTCTTGCCCGAAGTGTATTCCGTAAAACCGAGCTCCGTGTTCAGACCGTTCAATTTGTCCAGCAGCGTGATCGATTCGCCGCCTGCGATTCGCGAGCCGATGTCGCCCGCGAGGTTGGCGCCGAAGCCGATCTGCGGAATCAGCTTGTCCGTCAGAAGAATGCTGATGAAGATCGCAGGCACCATGAAAGCGAAGATCAAGACGCAGTACTGAGCGGCCTGCGTGTAAGTGATGCCCTTCATCCCGCCCAAGACGGCGTAGAAGAAGACGATCGCCATGCCAATCCCGACGCCGACGTTGATGTCGACCTCGAGGAAACGGCTGAAGACCACGCCGACGCCGCGCATCTGGCCTGCGACGTAGGTGAACGAGACGAAGACCGCGCAGATGACTGCCACGATACGGGCGGTGTTCGAGTAGTAGCGGTCGCCGACGAAGTCCGGGACCGTGAACTTACCGAATTTCCGCAGGTATGGCGCCAGGAGCAGCGCGAGCAAGACGTAGCCGCCCGTCCACCCCATGAGATAGACCGCTCCATCGTATCCCATGAACGAGATCAGGCCCGCCATACTGATGAACGAAGCCGCGCTCATCCAGTCAGCGCCGGTCGCCATGCCGTTGATCACGGGGTGAACACCGCCACCCGCGATGTAGAAGTCGCCCGTTGTCGCGGCGCGCGCCTTGATGGCGATGCCGATGTAGAGCGCGAAAGTCGCGCCAACGATGAGGAATGTCCAGCTTTGTACGTCCATTGCAGTCTCTCCTTCGGTTCAGCCGGTTAGTCCTCGTCGACGTTGAATTCAGCGTCGAGCTTGTTCATCAGCCGTGCGTAGATGAAGATCAGCGCGACAAACACGTAGATGGAACCCTGTTGAGCAAACCAGAACCCGACCTTGAAGCCCGTGCCGGGAATGGAGAAGCTGTTGAGCGAGTCCGCCCAGATGATCCCCGCGCCGTATGAAACGGCCCACCAGATCGCGAGCAGTACGAATAGAATGCGGAGGTTTCGCGCCCAGTAGCGATCCGCGTTTTGTTGATCCGTTCCGTTACTCATCGTCGTTTCCGTTTCTCCGCCGAAGGCGGACTTCAGCTTTCCTTCAGCAGCGCCTCGACCACGCTCGGGTCGGCGAGGGTTGAAATATCTCCGAGTTGGTCTCCTTCACCGGCGGCGATCTTGCGGAGGATGCGCCGCATGATCTTTCCGGATCGGGTCTTTGGAAGGCCGTGGGTGATGCGGATCTCGTCCGGGGTCGCGATCGGCCCGATGACCTGACGCACCTGCTCTTTGAGCGCGCCCTGGAGCTCGTGCGCCTCCCAGTCGGCGCCTGCGATCGGCACGACGAAGGCAAAAATGCCCTGGCCCTTGATCTCGTGCGGGCAGGGCACGACCGCAGCTTCGGCGACCGCCTGGTGCGCCACCAGTGCGCTCTCCACCTCGGCGGTTCCCATCCGGTGTCCGGACACGTTGATCACGTCGTCGACGCGGCCGGTGATCCAGTAGTATCCGTCTTCGTCTCGCTTGCATCCATCGCCGGTGAAGTAGAACGGCGGGTACTGCGAGAAATAGGTTTCGAGGAAGCGCTTGTGGTTCCCGTGAATCGTCCGGGCCTGACCGGGCCAGGGACGCTTGATGCAGAGGTACCCGCTCACGTCGTTGCCCTCGATGACTTTGCCTTCCTGGTCCACCAGGATCGGCTCGATGCCGAAGAGCGGGAACGTTGCCGAGCCCGGCTTCGTGGGCGTTGCGCCCGGGAGGGGGCTGATCAGAATGCCGCCGGTCTCCGTTTGCCACCAAGTGTCGACGATCGGCACCTTTCCGTTGCCGACGACCTCGTTGTACCAGTTCCAGACCTCGGGGTTGATCGGCTCGCCGACGGTTCCGAGTACTCGGAGGGTCTTGCGGCTGGAACCCTGCACGGGCCCCGAGCCCTCGCGCATGAGGGCTCGGAGCGCGGTAGGGGAGGTATAGAGCGTCGTCGCGCCGATGTCATCGATGACGTTCCAATACCTGCTTGCGTCCGGGTACGTCGGGACCGATTCGAACATGACGGTGGTGACGCCGTTCGCTAGCGGTCCGTAGATGATGTAGCTGTGACCCGTAATCCAACCGATGTCTGCTGCGCAGAAGTGAATGTCGTTGGGTCCGATGTCGAAGACGTACTTGAACGTCGATGCGGCATACGTCAGGTAGCCGGCCGTCGTATGCACCAAGCCCTTGGGCTTCCCGGTCGAGCCGGAGGTGTAGAGAATGAAGAGCGGGTCCTCAGACGCCATCCATTCGGACGGGCAGGTGATGCGCTGCTCGGCCATCGCCTCGTGCAACCAGATGTCCCGGCCCTGCTCCATCGGAACTTCGGTGTCGGTCCGCTTCGCGACGAGAACGTTGCTGACGACCGCAAGGCCCTCGACGGCGTCGTCGGTGATGCTCTTCAGCGGAATCCGTTTGCCGCCGCGGAGGCCCTCGTTGGCCGTGACGACGATCTTCGCCTCCGCGTCGATGATTCGATCGCGCAACGCTTCCGCGCTGAAGCCGCCGAACACGATGGAATGCACCGCGCCGATTCGAGCGCAGGCGAGCATAGTGTACGCAAGCTCCGGGATCATCGGCAGGTAGATGCACACCCGGTCGCCCTTGCGAACGCCCAATGACTTCAGGGTGTTCGCTAAGCGGCCGACCTTGATCTTGAGCTCGCCAAAGGAGATGTGCTGGTACTCGCCCGGCTCGTCCGCAACGAAGATGATCGCGGTCTTGTCGGGGTCTTTTGCGACGTGCCGGTCTACGCAGTTCACGGCCGCGTTGAGCCGGCCGCCTCCAAACCAGACGAACTCGCCCGGACCATGCTCTTCGAAAATGCTGTGCGGATCGTAGAACCAATGCAGGTCCTCACTTTGCCGTCGCCAATACTCTTTGTTCTCGACGAGGCTGTCTTCGTAAAGGGTCTGGTAATCTTCCAGATCCCGAATGCGTCTTCTGTATTTCAGGGGGGGTTGTGAGAGTGTCATCGGTACACCTTGGACTTTGGTGCTCCGATTCATACGCAATACGCGTACCAACACCGCCCTTCGCGAAACCACTCCGCTTCTTTGCCTAACGCGGCGCAGCAAGCGTTACGATTCGTAGCAGTGCGCTACAGAACGAAACGCTTTGGAAACGTTCGTTCACTGCTCAGGTGGTCGGGACTCTCGCCTCGGGATGCCCATGCGCTGTCGGCGTTCCCAAAGCGTCTTTCGACTGATGCCGAGGCGCTTGGCCAGCTCCGTTTCGCTCAGCTCGTCTTGATGCGAAAGCACGAAGCGCCGGAGGTAACCTTCGAGCGAGGCGTCTTCGCCATTCAGGCCCGCTGCAACGCCTTCCGGCGGTGTCGACGCCGGCAGGCCGAGCAGATCCTCGGTGATCGGGCCGGATTCATGAAGAATCACTGCGCGTTCAACCGCGTGCTGAAGCTCGCGGACGTTGCCGGGCCATTTGTAGCGCCGCATTGCGGTTCTGGCGGCCCCGTCGAGCTCGAGTGGTTGCCGACCGAGTTTCGCGGCGGCCCGCGCAACGAAGACATCGGCCAGCGCCAGGATGTCGTCTCCTCGCTCGCAAAGCGGCGGCAGTTGGATCTCCACGACCTTCAGGCGGAAGTACAGATCAGCCCTGAATTCCTCGCGCTCCACGAGGATTGGGAGATTTCGATGGGTCGCCGCAACCAGTCGAATGTCGACCGCCTCGGCCTTTCGCGCTCCCACCCGCCGGACCTCGCGCTGCTGCAGCATCCGAAGCAATCGAGCTTGCGCGGCATGTGAGAGCTCGCCGATTTCGTCCAGGAACAAGGTGCCGCCGTTGGCTGCGTGAACCAGGCCCTCTTGCCGGCTCAGCGCGCCGGTGAACGCGCCTCTCTCGTGCCCAAAGAGCTCGGACTCGAGCAGAGTTTCCGGAATCGAAGCGCAGTTCACGGGGACGAAGGCCCCCTTTCGGGTGCTTTGGTTGTGGACTGCGCGAGCGATGAGCTCCTTGCCCGTTCCCGATTCGCCGAGGATCAACACGCTCGCTTCGGTCGGCGCGACTTTTCGCGCCCAGCGCAGCGCCTCCTGCATCGGGCTCGCCTCGGTGGCCACGATGTCGAATGGATCGGCGCCTTCGGCCGCCTCGCCGTCGGCGATCGCGGCCCGGTGACGAAGCACGCGGTCGACTGCAGCGCTTAGCTCCGACGGCTCGAAAGGCTTCGACAGATAGTCCGCCGCGCCGCGTTTCATCGCGTCGACGGCGGCGCTGACCGAGCCGTAGGCGGTCATCACGATCACTGGCACTTGACCGACGCGTTCGAGCAAGACGTCGCCGGCTTCGCCCGCGAGGCGGACATCGGTGATCACCAAGTCGAAGCACTCGGGGCGTTCCCGCTCGGCCTCGGCGACGCTGGCGACGGCTACGAGCTCGTGCCCATCGCGCGTGAGGATGCGCTTGATCTCCGCCCGGATGACCCGCTCGTCCTCCACCAAAAGGATCTTCGCCACCCGTGATTAGTACCAAAGGAGCGTACGATCCTTCAATCCCTTAGTTTTCAAAGGTTTGGAGCGCGATGGTGAATCGGCTCCCGCCCGTTTCGCGCGGCAGGTAGCTCAGCGATCCACCAAAGCCCTCGATGATCTGACGCGAGACCGAAAGGCCGAGACCCGTGCCGTATCCGTCCGCCTTCGTCGTAAAAAAGGGCTCGAACACGCGTGAAGAGAGCTCCTCGGGGATCCCGGGCCCTTCGTCGTCGACGTCGATACAGACGTTTCCGTTCTCGATTCTCGTCCGCACGTACACGGTCGCGTCGGCCGAACACGCTTGCCGTGCATTGTTGAGCAGATTGACGAGCACCTGTGTTAACCCATCGGGGCTTGCCATTACGGGCGCGTCGATGGAGACGTCGAGGTCGATCTTGCAGCCGACGGTCTCGAGCTTGGCGAGCTCGGCGGCGTTGCGCACGACCCCTGCGACTGGGATCGCCTGTAGCTCGACCGGCGTCTCGTCGCGGCGGCTGAAGGTGAGGAGGCTCTGGACGATCCGGTGAATGCGTTGAGCTTCATCGACGATGATCCCGAGCCGCTCGCTGGCGTCGTCGGCTCCCGGGTCCGTTGCGAGGTTCTTGGCGACCATCAGGATTCCCGTGAGCGGATTCCCGACCTCGTGCGCAACACCTGACGCCAGTGTGCCGATCGAGGAGAGCCGGTCCTTGTGCGCGACGTGGCGTTCGAGCTGCCGAAGAGCCGTCACATCTTCGACGACGAAGACCCTGCCTTCCTCGGCCTCGCCCGGCATGGTGGCGGTTTGCGCGCGTAGCTCGATCTTGCCGTCTCCGAAGTCGTACTCGCGTTCGATGACCGAGCCGGTGGGTTGATGCGCGAGCTCGTCGAACAGAGGCCACCAGGGGTCCGGGATGTCTTGCATGGGATGCCCGCAGATGTCGTCCTCGTCGAGGCCCGACATGTGCTCGAGCTGCGCATTCCAGACGACCACTTCTTGGTGGTCGTCCACCGTGCAGACACCGACCGGGAGCTCCGACATGAGCTGAGAGAGGTAGCGGCGCGCTGCATGCGCTGGTGAAGTCCGTTGCGAAGTGTCGCTGTCGAGAGAGTCGAGCTCACGGAAGGCACGCAGGCGTTCGGCCAAGGCATTTGCGCGGACCGGGCGGCCCCCTTGTACGTAGGTTCGCGCGGCGAGTGGGCCGATTCGCTCGCTCAGGCGGCCCTCGAGCTCGGTCATCAAGCGGAGTAGATCCGGCTTGTCACCGGGTGGCCAGTCTACGTTTGCCGCGTGGGCGGCAGAGTAGATCTCTTCCGTGGCGATTCGCTTCCCAACGTACGAGGTGAGGCGTTCTTCGAGTGCCTCTGCGGAGTCCGGCACCTGAAGGAGGCGCGTCACGCGTGGCTCGCGGCACGCTTCGGCCGCGTTTCGTTCTTCCGGAGAGCGGGCGGTTAGCAGAGAGACGCCCATGAACACGAACGCGTGGGCGGTCACGCCCAACCAGACCGCCGGACCGCGTGCGGCCGGGTCTGTGAACCCGAACAGCGCATATAGCTCGGAGACGTCGATCACGATGCCGAAAAGTGGGGAGGCCGTGAGCAAGGCCCAAGAGCATGCGCCGACCAGGAGTCCGGCGAGGACGCCCGCGCGGGTCGCGCGCCGCCAGAACAGCGCTCCGAGCAGGCCAGGCAAGAGATGTGTGACGGCGACGAATGATGCGAGCCCGAGATCGACCAGCGAGCGGGTGCGCGGGAGGGTGAAGTGAATCAGCAAGCCGGCCACGACTACGCCGATGATGGTCGAGCGCCGGAACACCGCCCAGCGAGTCAACAGGGATTCCGGCGTGGGGCCGAATCTCGGAACCAAGTAGTTGCCGACCATGCCGCTCAGGGCGATCGAAGACACGAGGATCATCGCGCTTGCGGCCGAGACGGCGCCCAGGAAGGCGAGCGTCTGAAGTGCCGGTGAGCTCTGCACGGCGACGAGAACGTAGACGTCAGGGCGCACTCCCGGGGTCGCGAGGCTGCGGCCCGCCCAGTAGAGAATCGGAACGGGCAGATTGATCGCGAACAGGTAAAGAGGCAGCGCCCAGCGAGCGGTTTTCAGACTCCGTGGGCCGGGCCGCTGGACGAAGGCGACGAAGAACTGGCGCGGTAGCAGGAACGCGGAGCAGAAGGTCACGAAGACCAGGGCGACCCAGGAGTCGCCCATCACGGGGCCCGTCATGCTCTCCACGAGGTCGGGGCGCGCCTGAAGATACTCGTTGAGATCCTGGAAACCGCCAAAGACCGTGAACAGAGCTGCACCGCCCACGACCAGAAGCGCGACGAGCTTGAAAATGCTCTCGAAGGCCAAGGTCGCGATCAGCCCAGGGCGATGAGCGCGCCCGTCCGCGTATCGAACGCCGAGCGCTACCGCGAACGCGCTGAGCAAGATGGCGTATACCGAACCCAGCTCTTCACTCGGCTCCTGGCCGACTAGGATGGCCGCGCCATCGGCCACGGCGCGCAGCTGAAGCGCGATGTACGGGAGCAGGCCGGCAACCATGAAGAGAGAGACCGCCGCGCCGAGAGTGCGGCTCTGGTACCGGAAGGCGAACACGTCGGCGATGCTTCCGAGTCGGTACCTGTCGACCAGCTCCGCCAGGGGTGACCAGAGAAATGGAATCGCGATGCACGACAGGGTCACGCCGAAGTAGATCGCCAAGAAGTCGTACCCCTCGGCGGCGGCGAAACCCACGCTTCCGAAGAGTGTCCAGGTGGTCGCGTAGACCCCAAGGGCGAGCGCGTAGCTGAATCGGTTGCGGCCGAGCCGGCCCCAGCGCGGCGATCGCTCCACGAGCTCCGAGCCCAAGATGTAGAGGCCGAGCAAAGCGGCGGCGAGGAAGAATAGGATGAAGTGATTAAGCTGCATGGTCGGTGCGGTGGAGCAGCCCCACGACCGCGATCATCGCCAGCCAGAACACGAAGGGAGACCACCAGGTTTGAAGCCAGAACGCGCGCACCGGCGTCGCGATCAGCACGACGGCTACCGCGAACAGCAACAGTGCGCGCTCTTGCTCCCTGTTCATTTACGCGTAGCCGATCGCTTGGAGGCGTTCGGTGACCTCATCGAGGATGACCGGGTCGTCGATCGTGGCGGGCATTTTCCACTCGGTTCGGTCAGCGATCTTCTTCATCGTACCGCGTAGGATCTTTCCGGATCGCGTCTTCGGGAGGCGTTGGACGACGATGGCGGTCTTGAACGCCGCCACCGGCCCGATTTCGGTTCGCACCATTTGAATGACCTCGGCCACGATGTCGTGCTGCGGTCGATCGACCCCAGCGTTCAGCACGAGGAAGCCCAAGGGGATCTCGCCCTTGAGTTGATCGGCAACTCCGATGACCGCGCACTCCGCGACGTTCTCGTGTGCGGCGACCACCTCTTCCATGCCGCCCGTCGAGAGCCGGTGACCGGCGACGTTGATGATGTCGTCAGTCCGCGACATCACGTACACGTAGCCGTCCTCGTCGATGTAGCCCGCGTCCGCGGTCTTGTAGTAGCCAGGGAACTCGGTCATGTACGAGCTGACGAATCGGTCTGCGTCGTTCCAGAGGGTGGGCAGCGAGCCAGGCGGGAGCGGGAGCTTGACCACCAGCGCGCCAGACTTGCCCGCCTGAACTCGATGGCATCCCTCGTCGACGACTTGGACGTCCCACCCGGGCACGGCTACCGTCGGCGAGCCATGTTTGACGGGAAGCTGCTCGATACCGAGGCAGTTGGCGCAGATCGCCCAGCCCGTTTCGGTTTGCCACCAATGGTCGATGACCGGAACGCCGAGCTTCGCCTCCGCCCACTTCAAAGTGTCGGGATCCGAACGCTCTCCGGCGAGAAACAGCGAGCGAAGGGTGCTCCGGTCGTAGTCGTCGAGCAGCGCTCCCGCCGGGTCTTCCTTCTTGATCGCGCGGAACGCCGTGGGCGCGGTGAAAAGGCAGTTCACCCCGTGGTCTTCGATGACTCGCCAAAACGCGCCTGCATCAGGTGTGCCGACGGGCTTGCCTTCGTAGAGGATCGTCGTGTTTCCGTTGAGGAGTGGGCCGTAGACGATGTACGAGTGGCCGACGACCCAGCCGACGTCGGACGCGGCCCAGTACACGTCCCCGGGTTGAACACCGTAGACGTTTTGCATCGACCATTGGAGCGCAACCGCGTGCCCGCCGTTGTCGCGAACCACGCCCTTGGGAATGCCGGTCGTCCCCGACGTATAGAGAATGTAGAGCGGGTCGGTGGCCTTCACCGGCACGCAGTCGTGTGGCTTCGCAGATGCCACGGCGTCCTGCCAGGACACGTCCCTGCCTTCGGTCAGCTCCGATTCGCAGGTTTCCCGCTGCCGAATGATGCAGCTCTTGGGCTTGTGCTTCGAGAGCTCGATGGCCTGGTCGAGCAAGGGCTTGTACTCGATGACTCGGGTGCCCTCGATCCCGCATGACGCGGAAACGATGATCTTTGGCCCCGCATCGTCGATTCGGGTCGCGAGCTCCTGCGGCGCAAAACCGCCGAACACGACCGAGTGCACCGCACCGAGCCGGGCACAGGCGAGCATCGCGATCACGGCCTCGGGGATCATCGGCATGTACAGCAGCACTCGATCGCCCTTTTCCACGTCGTGTGACGCCAGCGCGCCCGCGAAAAGCGCTACCTCGCGTCGGAGCTGCCGATATGTGTAGGTTCGCTGCTGATGTGTGACGGCGCTGTCGTAGATCAGAGCCGCCTGGTTGCCACGTGTCTCGACGTGACGGTCGAGAGCGTTGTAACAGGTGTTGAGCTCCGCCCCGGGGAACCAGCGATAGAACGGCGGGTTGTCGCTATCGAGGACGCGATCCCAGGTCTTAATCCAATCGATTTTGGTTGCCTGCTCAGCCCAGAACCCTTCCGGGTCTTCGAGCGAACGGCGGTGCAATTCGAGAGTTGCCGACATGATGAGATTCTCCGGCGGGCCACAATACAGCGACGTTCTGCCGAAAGCGAGCGTGATCCATCGGGCGCAAACCAAAGCGGGTTGACTTCGCGCCCGGGCTGAGCAGTGTTTTGGCAGGAGACTTGGAATGAAACGTTCATTTTCTTACGCACCAGTGCCGGCCATCTTGCTCGTGCTCGGTGTTTCCATTCTCGGGTGCAAGGCGGACCAGCTGAACACCCAGGGTGCCAACGTCGTTCTGCTCTACAGCGAGCCGGTCGGCTGCGAGAACCTCGGGGTGGTCGTCGGCCACGGAGGAGGACTCACGGGGGCGTACTCCAAGCCGAGCATCAACTCCGAATCGGCCGAAAACGCTGCGCGGAACCTGGCGGCGGAACGCGGCGCGACGCACCTTCTGCTCCATCCTGAAGACGTTGCGCAGGGCGACGGGCGCGCCCCCGACGAAAAAGACACGGCTCCTGCCATGGCGCACGGTAGCGGGACCGGGTCCACAGTCACTGTCGCCGGCACCGCGTTCAAGTGCGCCCTGGGGACGCCTCCGCCAACGACCGCGATGGCGATCAGCCGGGGAACGGCGATCGTCGAGGTTCAGGCTCCAACGTCGATCTCGGTTGCCCCTCTCGGCGAGCTGAAGAAGATCACCGTGTTCGGACGCGTGCCACTGCCATCAGGGTCCGGAATGGGCGAGAACGAGCTCCTCGTCGTGGACGACCCGGGGGAGATGGCGCGCGTCGTCGACTCGCTGCAACGGGTCGCGATCGACCCGATGAAGTACATCCCTACGCACCGGGTCGAGCTGGTCGGTGAGCTCGGCGTCCAATCGCTACTGTATGGTTTTGGCTACTTGCAGTACGCGGGGCAGGTCTATCGCCTGACCAGCGGCGACTTCGAAGACGTCCTCGAGCTGCGAGAGGATCCCGCGGGCCCCGATGTCGAAACCGAGCCCCCAGCTCCCGAGCCTGCGACGGAAGCGGAAGCTGAAGAGCCCGCAAACGGCGGCTAAAGACAGTTCCAATACGCACCGGGTCGTTTTGTTCGCATCTTGCGGCGAGATTGGGATCGACCCAGACTCGGTCGGTGACTGGGTCCGACATCCGCGTTCTTCTTCTCGAAGGCATTCATGAGGCAGCCGTCGAGAGCTTTGCGGCTTCCGGTTATCGAAACGTCGAGCGTCTCACCCATTCGCTGACTGGGGGCGAGCTACTCGAAGCCGTGGCGGACGTTGACCTGATCGGCATTCGCTCACGCACTCAGATCGACGCGAACGTATTCGAAGCAGCGAAGCGGCTCAAGGCCGTCGGCTGTTTCTGCATCGGCACGAATCAGGTCGATTTGGAAATGGCTCGGCGCTTGGGCGTTCCCGTCTTCAACGCGCCGTTTTCGAATACGAGAAGTGTCGCAGAGCTGGCCATCGCCGACATCATTCTCTTGATGCGTGGCATTCCCGAGAAGGCCGCCCGGGCTCGGCGCGGCGAGTGGGCCAAAACCGCCCGCAACGCCTACGAGGTCCGCGGAAAGCGGCTCGGCGTCGTCGGCTACGGCCGAATTGGAAGCCAGCTCGGAATTCTCGCCGAAGGCCTCGGCATGCGTGTTCTCTACTACGACGTCGAGCACAAGCTTCCCTTGGGCAACGCCGCGCCCGTGAATTCCCTCGAAGAGCTCCTGGCCGAGGTGGACGTGCTCAGCCTTCACGTGCCGGAGACACCAGCCACGCAGAACATGATCGACGCTGCGGCCATCGGCCTGATGCGGCCCGGAGCGCTCCTGATCAACGCGGCACGCGGTTCCGTGGTCGACATCGACGCCCTCGCCGATGCCTTGGCCTCGGAGCAAATCGGTGGCGCGGCGATCGACGTGTTTCCGATCGAGCCGAAATCAAATCGGGAGATCTTCGAATCACCGCTTCGGAAGTTCGACAACGTAATCCTCACCCCGCACATCGGTGGCGCAACGGAAGAGGCTCAGTACAACATCGCCAGGGAAGTCGCAGCCAAGCTCGTCAAGTACGACTCCAATGGGTCGACCGTGTCGGCGGTAAACTTCCCGCAAGTCACGATTCCCGACCACGACGACCGGCGGCGGATCTTGCATATCCATCGAAACGAGCCGGGCGTGATGGAGCAGATCAATCACGTCTTCTCTTCGCACGGCGTCAATGTGGCGGCGCAGTATCTCGAGACCTATGCAGACGTCGGCTATGTCGTCATGGACATCGAGCTCGATGACGCCACCGCGCTCCTCGCTGAGCTCGAGGCGATCACCGCGACGATTCGCGTGCGATTGCTCCGCTGAGCCTATTCGATTTCGGTGGGCGCGCTGGCGGCGTCGTCGACCTGCGCCTCGTCGACCCAGGCCATGAAGATCGTGTAGCCGAGCGACAGGATCACGGCTCCGACGAAGAGCCCCAAGATCCCGCCCGCAATGAAACCACCGAGCGACCCCATGAACAGCACGACCATCGGCACGGAGGAACCACGTCCCATCAGCAGGGGCTTGAGCACGTTATCGCTGAACCCGACGAGGACCGCCCAAATGGTGAACAGAACGGCGACGACCGTCGAGCTCGTCGAAAACACGTAGATTACGACGGGGATCAGCACCAGCATCGGAGGCAGCTGCATCACAGCGAGGACCAGGATCATCAGTGTCCATAGCCCGGCGCCGGGTACGCCGACGGCGAGCATCCCGAGGCCGGAGAGCAAGGATTGGATCACGGCGACCCCGATGACGCCACGGGTGACGCTTTGAACGCTGTCGGCGGCGAGGTCAGCGAGCATCGGACCTCGGGGGCCGGCGATGATGTACGCGACTTTGCTCGCAAGCTTTGCGGCCCGCTCTCCGTTGGGAAGCAGCACGCCGGCGACTAAGATCGCCACCACGAACATCAGGACGCCCATGCCAAGGTCGCCGACGGTCGACACGAGCCAAACGCCCACGTCCTTCAGATGGGGAGCGAGCTTCACCAGCGCCGATTCTAGATTCTTCGACGTGCTCGTCCAGAGTGTGTGCAAGCGCTCTCCGACTATCGGCCAGTCGGAAATGAAATCGGGCGGTGCGGCGAGCTCGATTTGGTCATGGAAAAGGTCGTCCGAAACATCGGCGGTTGATTCGACGAGATTCGCGCCGAGCGAGATCGTGGGAATAATCAGCACGACTAAGGCAAGCGCGACCATCACCGCGGCAGCCAGCTTCGCGCGTCCGCCGAGTAAGCGCGTGAGTTTCGCAAAAGGCGTTCGGACCGATATGGCGATCACGACGCCTCCGACAATTGGATTGATGAACGGCGCCAGGATCTTGAGGCACCAAAACACCAGCAAGGCGAGGAGGCTGAGTCGAACGGCCGCCCGCATGACACGCCCGTCGAACTCCCGATCTCGTCTCGCTTCATCGCGTTCAGTCATCGCCGTGCCCTTCTTCTTCGCTGATGAGCTTCGAGCCGCCGCCACACGCAGAGACCGCCAACAATTAAAGGCGCCGCGAGGCGAGGATTACTCATGCCGCCGGTCTAGCTCGCGGGGGCCCGAATCGCCAAGGACCCTTGAATTTGCAGCGCTTTTCGCCTCAGTAGCGTGCCGGTTGAAGTGTGGCATGGTCGGCCGAACGCCATGAGTAACAAGATCACAGCAAACAAGGTCGTTTCTCTTTCGTACACTCTCCGCGACGACAGCGGCGAGGTCATCGATCAGTCCAAGGACGGGAGCCCACTGCTCTACCTCCACGGCGCCAGGAACATCGTTCCCGGCCTCGAAGAACAGCTCGAAGGCGTTGGCGAAGGTGAGTCGATCAAGGCTACGGTTTCGCCCGAGAAGGGGTACGGGCCGCGTATCGGTGAATCGCAAGAGGTCCCGCGCAACCTTTTCCCGGCGGATTCGGACATCGCGCCGGGCATGCAGGTCGTCGCCCACGATGACCAGGGCCGGCAGATCCCGTTCTTCATCACCGGCATCACCGAGGACACCGTGACCGTCGATCCGAATCATCCGCTCGCCGGCGAAACCTTGCACTTCGAGGTGACGGTCGAGTCGCTCCGCGATGCCTCCGACGAAGAAGTCGAGCACGGGCATCCGCACGGGCCGGGCGGCCACCACCACTAGGCCTCCGCCCCCTCAGAACAAGAACTGCAGCTGCAGGTTGAATCGGAACCCGTTGCGTCGACCCGCCTCCCAGCGCTGCGCGTCCCATGCGACCTCGCCGACTACTTTCAGACTGTTGCCGATGATGTGTGAGGTTCCAGCGAGCGCGAGCTCGTTGCTCGTCGTTTGCTGGCCGTTCTGTCCGTATTGCTCAATCGCCGAGGCGATGTCGTCGGGGGTCGTCGCGCTCGCGATTTGGCCCGCGCCATAGGACCTGGCGTCGCTTCGGAGCCAGGGCGTCAGGTAGGTCACGCTGTACCGGAGCGCGAGCTCCCACATCAGCGAGAATCGGTAGCCCGTTTCGGCCATGAACCCGACGGGGCCGAAGAGGATCTTGCCGCCCTCCCATGGTTTGAACCACGCCAGATAGCTGACGATGTTGACGTGAAGGTGGCGGATCTTCGCGAGCCATTCTGCGGAGAATCGCAATCCGAGGTCCTCGGTGCTGACGGGCCGCGCGTCCCAGGCCATGCCGACGCCCACGCTGTGCCTGAGCTCCTCGGTACCGGTGACGTCGCTGTTCGTGTCGGTATTGATGCTGCCGAAGTTTCTCGCGGCGCGAAGCGCGATCTCTGGATGAAACGCACTGACGACCTCTCCAAAGCCGAATGACGAGGCGTTTCGAGGCACTTCGCCATACACCTCGGTGATGCCTACCGCGTGTGCTGCACGCGCGTTGACCCCGCTGAAGACCCCGATGGCGTACTCCAGTCCGAGGAACCCGCCGCCTGCGAGCATCTCCGCGCCGACCTGCCGCTCCGAGCCGAACATCCTGGTCGTTGGCGCCCAGTCGATCATCGAAAGCGCTGCGAACGACTGCGCGCGATACCGGTCGTAAGGAATCTTGAACTGTCCCAAGCGAAACGTCGCGAACTTGAACCGAGTGAACGAGAACCACATGTCGATCAGCTCGAACGCACTCGGCGTCAGGTTGATCTGGAAGCGGCTCCGAATGCGGCCTTCGATGAAGGAGCTCGAAAGGGTGGTTCGGATCCGTCGGAACTCGAGGGTCTCTGAGGATAGTTTCTGAAATCCGGCGCCCTCGAACTGTTGATCGTATTCAAACTCCATCTGGGTCGCGAAGCCGACTCCAATCCAGTCCTCGGTCTTGCCCACCTTGATGCGAACGGGTCCGAGCCGCATCGGAAGCGACCGATCTTCCGGAACCTCGACCTCGGCTTCGGCGAGGGTGGTCGTACTCGGCTCCGCGGACAGTGCGTCGCCGGTGTCGTCTCCGGACTCCTCGCTGATCGAGCCGCTCTCCCGCGCGACTTCCAAGGTGCCCTTCTTTCGCTGCTCCCTCTCTTCGTCTTTCTCGAGCTGCTTTTCGAGGCAGTCGAGGTCGCAGTCGTCCTCGGTTGAAGCCTCGGTTGAAGAACTGGGGGGCGTCTGCTCCGGGTCGACCTTGGCGGCCGGCTCCACCGGCGCCTCGGTCAGAGATGGCTCGCCACCGAGCTGCTCGTTGTCCTCCCGCTCGCCCTCGGGCTTCACCAGGCGAGGGTGCTTGTCTTCGGGTTTCGGCTCGGGTGCCACGCCCGCGTCGGTTTCGCCCGGCGTGCTCGCGTCCGGCTC
>JBLYYU010000437.1:0-12202 GCA_048550275.1 Polyangiales bacterium | reverse complement strand
GAGTCGTCGAGCGAGCGAGCGATCGCAGCCGCGCTACCCGTCGCGCCGAGCTCAGCGAGGCATTGCATCGCCAAGATCCGAACCTCCGCGTCGTCGTCGACCAGGGCCTGCTCGATCCGCGCGGCCTGTTCGGTCCCGAGGTACGACAATGTCCAGATCGCCGAAAAGCGCATCTCCGGGCGGGGATCGTCGAGCAGGTCGGCGATCGCATCCGCCCCTTCTTCAGGCGCGACGCGACCGACCGCGAGCACAGCGGTCTGTCGAGCTCCCACGTGTGCATCGTCGAACGCTTCGAGGAGAACGCCCAAGGCTTCCACCGCGCCCAGCTCTCCGAGAGACTCATAGGCAGCTTCGCGCACCGCACCTACGTCGTCCCGCGCGAGCAGCAAGAGGCCTTGCACCGCTTCATCCCTTTGCTCAGCCGGCGGATCGGCGAGCCGTGCGGCGGCTGCACCACGAAACCGGGGCTGCTGGGCCCGCACGTCACGAAGCGCAGCCTCGAAAGTCGGTGCGAGCGGTGGGATCACTTGGCCGACGACCCGGGTTCGACGTCCTTGTCGACTCCGAGAACGCTGAGGCCGTCGGCGTCACTCGCCGCGAGAACCATCCCCTGCGACTCGAGGCCCATGAGCTTGCGTGGCTTCAGGTTCGCGACGATGACGACGCGCCGCCCGACGAGGTCTTCCGGTGAGTAGTGCTCGGAAATGCCGGCGAGAATCTGACGAGGTTCCCCTTCGCCCGCGTCGACGATGAGCTTGAGCAGCTTCTTGCTCTTTGGGACCTTCTCCGCCTCTTTGACCAAGGCGACTCGAAGGTCGACCTTCATGAAGTCGTCGAATTCGATGAAGTCGTCTGTCTCTTCTTTGGTCTCTGTCATGGCGGTTGCCTTCTTCTGATCGGCCTGAGGAGCGCCGACGCCAAGGCGGTCCAGAATCGACCGCTCTTGCGCTTCGTCGAAGCGCGGAAAGAGCGGAGTGGCGGTTTGAGTCTGAGTGCCTGGCCTCAAACCGCCCCAAACGCTCGGCCAGAGGTCCACCTGCTCGGTCGGGAGCAGTGGGGGCATTCCAAGCTGTGCGCGGAGCTCGTTGCACTTCTTGGGCATTACCGGGAAAAGCATGATCGAAAGCCAGCGCAGCGTTTCGAGTACCGTGTAACAAACCTGCTCGAGGCGCGTCTTGTCGTCTTGTTTCGCCAGCTTCCAAGGCTCGGTCGAGTCGACGTACTTGTTTGCCGCGGAAACCAGCTCCCAAATCGTGTCTAGTGCGCGATGAAACGCCAGCGCTTCGACGTGCTTGGATGCTTGCGCCGAAGCGGCCTTGGCCTTGTCGATCAGTTGCCGGTCGACGGGATCGAGGGCTGCGAGATCGACGTGCGGGACGCGGCCATCGAGGTTCTTCTTGAGAATGCTCGCGACGATTCGGTTCATCAGATTGCCGAGGCCGTTGGCGAGCTCGCCGTTGTAGCGATTCAGCAGGTTCTGGTGGCTGAAGTCGCCGTCTTGGCCGAAGCCGACCTCTCGCATGAAGTAGTAGCGAAGCACGTCAGCGCCAAAGGCCTCGACGAGCGGGCCCGGCGGTAAGAAGTTGCCGAGCGATTTCGACATCTTCTCGCCGTTGACCGTGAGCCAGCCATGCGCCCAAATCTGTGTGGGCAATCGAATGCCAGCGCTCAGAAGAAAGGCAGGCCAGTAAATCGCGTGGAAGCGAAGGATGTCTTTGCCGACGATGTGAATGATCGACTCGGACGATTGCCAGAACTCGTCGTAGAGCGGCGCCACGCCTGGCTCGGCCGGCCCGCCAAGCGCGCTTGCGTAGTTCATCAGCGCGTCGAGCCATACGTAGATCACGTGCTCAGGGTCGTCGGGAACCGGAACGCCCCAGCGGAAGCTCGTGCGCGAAATCGAAAGATCGCGAAGCCCGTCTTTGACGAAAGACTTCACCTCGTTGAAGCGAGCCTCAGGCTGGACGAAGTCGGGGTGAGCTTCGTAGTAGTCGAGAAGCGGCTGCGTGTATTTGCTCAGCCGGAAGAAGTAGCTTCGCTCCTTGATGCGCTCGACCGGCTTCTTGTGGATCGGGCAGAGGTTCCCTTCGAGAAGCTCCTTTTCGGTCTTGAATGACTCGCAGCCGACGCAGTACCAGTCCTCGTAGTCGTCCAGGTAGATGTCGCCGTTGGCCTCCATCAGCTTCCAGAGCGCCTGAACGTTTTCGCGGTGCTGCGGCGACGTGGTGCGGATGAACCCGTCATGCGCGCAGCCGAGCTCTTCCCATGCCTGGCGGAACGGCGCGGCCATCCGATCGACGAAGTCCTGCGGCGCGAGCCCTTCTTCTTTGGCGCGGCGCTCGATTTTCAACCCGTGCTCATCGAGGCCGGTCAGAAAGTACGAGGGCTTTCCACGAAGGCGCTCGTAACGCGAGATCACGTCGGCGGCTACGGTGGAGTACGCGTGGCCGATGTGAGGCCGATCGTTGACGTAGTAGATCGGCGTAGTGACGTAGAAGGGGCGAGCCATGTCGCGCCCGAGACTAGCCAATATCGACAAAGACGCCAGCTAGCGCACGTTGCGAAGGCCGAAGAGCAGTGAGTCGAGCGCGACCTGCTTGTTCGCGTTCTGCTGAATCGATCGCGCGCAGCGGTGAATCAGGGAGACGCGGGCCGCAGCCACTGTCGATGAAACGGCTGTCGTCCGTCGCTGCAGCTCGTCGGCGCGCGAGGCGAAACCGAGCCCATCGCTGGGAAGTCCTAGGGCGGTCGCGGCGAGGTCCCGGTAGAAAGCCTGCAAAGTGAGCAGCGCCAATTCGAGGTCGTCTCGTCTTGCGAGGCGTTCGGAGAGCTCGACCAGTACGCCTGGCCCGGAGCCGCAAACCGCATCATCGATCGAGAACACCAAGTCGCTGAGCTCGGCCACGGAGCCGTCGCTGGCGAGGGCCAGAGCGACGTCGGCCCTTCCAGCGCTCAGGGCGACAGCGGGCGCAATGCTGTCCTCCGCGACCCCTTCGCGGGCCAGGATATCGCGGAGCACGGGGCGCGGCAGGCGACCGAAGCGAACGCGCTGGCAGCGTGAGCGAATGGTCGACAGGAGGGAATTGGGGCGCTCGGACGTGAGGATGAAGTGGACGTTTGGGCGTGGCTCTTCGAGCGTCTTGAGCAAGGAGTTGGCCGCCTCGGGCTGAAACGGAGGAAACGAGACGTCGGCCTCTGGGAAAATGAAGAAGGTCGAGGCTGCCTCGAAGGGCGCGAACTGGGCCAGGGGGAGGATTTCGTTCCGGAGCACGTCGACTTGGATGTTCCGCTTGCCCTCGTCGCGTGGACGGAAGACGCGGACGTCGGGGTGGGCATCGAGCTCGATGCGTTCGACGATGTGCGGATCTCCCGCAGCGATGATGTCGGTTGCGAGCGCGAGCGCTGCGAGCTCTTTGCCGACACCGCTCGGGCCGTCGAACAGGTAGGCGGACGCGACGCGACCATGCTCGCGTGCGCGAGTCAGAACCGAGACGGCGCCGCCCTGCGCTCGAACCGCATCGAGCGCGCTCACTTCGCGGGGCCTCCGGCGAAGATCGATAGCGCGATGGTTTGCACGGCGTCGACGACTTCGTCGGGCGAGAACGCGTCCGGGTCGACGAAAGCCTGCATCACGAGGCCATCGAGCAGGCCGATTACGATTCGCGGAAGTATCTCGAGCGAAATTCGTGGCTCCAACCCGAGCGACACGAGGTTCTTCTGCAGATAGTCGCGGATTTGCTGTGCGCCGAGCTCATAGAACTCCGCCAGTTTGGGGCGAAGGCTGTCGTCGTAGAGGCTCAACGCGAGAAGGTCGGCCACCACCAAGGCTTCATCCGTTCGTTCTGCCCGTGTCGCCCAGAGCTCTTCCAGCGACTTTCGGAGCGCCTCGAAAGGGTTGTCGGAGGGTGACCAGGCCTGCATCGTGCGCGCCTGCACCGCGTTGCACGCAGTCTCCAGGACCGTGTGAATCAGCGCCTCCTTGCTCGGGTAGTGATAGTGGAGGGCGCCCTTGCTCATCCCGGCTTCCTTGGCGATTTCGAGGAGGCTAGTTCGAGCGTAACCCTGACGTGCAAGGACGCGGATCGCAGCGTCGATGATCTGTTGGGAGCTGACAGCGCTCTTTGCGTACGCCATGGACCACCGACCATGACGCCTGGTCCTGGGGCTCGTCAACCGCTTGTGCTAGAGCCGGCTGGTGAGTGAAAAAGGTCAGTCCCTAACGCGCCTCGTCGAGCTGATGCGCACACTGCTCGGACCGGGCGGCTGCCCCTGGGACAGAGAGCAGACCCTCGAGACGCTGCGCCAATACGTGATCGAAGAAGCGCACGAAGTCGTCGACGCAATCGATCACGGAACACCGGAGATGCTCCGCGAAGAGCTCGGTGATCTCTTGCTACAGGTCGTGTTCCAGGCGGCGCTCACCGAGCAGAAGGGCTGGTTCGACATCGACGGGGTGGTCGACGCGATTTGTGAGAAGCTCGTGCGGCGTCACCCCTGGGTGTTCGGCGATGAAGAGGTCGACGACGCGAGCGGCGCGATCAACAGCTGGGAAGCGATCAAGGCCAAGGAAAAGAAGGAGCGCGGGGCGCTCAGCGGAGTTCCCGTCGCCTTGCCTGGCCTGCTGCGAGCCGTCCGCATCGGCGAGAAAGCGAGCGCCGTAGGATACGACTGGCCGGACGCAGGCGGCCCCCGCGACAAGATCGACGAAGAGCTTCAGGAGCTCGACGAGGCCGCGCAGAGCGGTGACATGGCGGCCCTCGAGCACGAGCTCGGCGACCTCTTGTTCGCGCTCGCGACATACGGCCGCAAGCAGGGGCTAGATCCGGAAGCCGCGATTCGATCGTCGCTCAACCGTTTTTCTACGCGCTTTCGTCATTGCGAGCTCGCCGCGCAGACCGATGGCAAGAGCCTCCGGGACTACGACGAGACCGCGCTCGACGAGATGTGGGAGCGCGCCAAGGCCGTCGAGCGCAAGCAATAGCCGGTGCCGCTTCGATCAGAGTCGCTCGGCGGGGAATGGGATCACGGCCTGGATGGATTCCGCGCCCAGGAGCAGCATCAGCAGTCGGTCCACGCCTAGCGCGTTGCCACCGCTTTCCGGCATTCCGCGTTCCAGGTCCTCGAGGAAGCGTTCGTCGATTGGATAGACGGGGAGTCCCGACGCTTTGCGTTCCATACGGTCCAGCTCGAAGCGGCGGCGCTGCTCGGCTGCATCGGTCAGCTCGCCGAAGCCGTTGCATAGCTCTACGCCGCGAAAGAACGCCTCGAAGCGGTCCGCCATGCCGTTTGGCTTGAGCCGCGCGAGCGAAGCCATCGACGAGGGCCAGTCCGTGACCACGACCGGCCGCTCGCTCCCAAGCTGAGGCTGCACCTCTTCCGCCCATACCCGAAAGAACCGTTCATCGTCTCCAGCGAGAGACTCGAGGCTCACATTCGCGTGAAGTTGGAGCGCCTCGTCCACGCTGAGACGCGCCCAAGGAGGCTGAAGCTCCTGTGCTGGCTCGCCAAGGGCGTTCGCGGCGAACGCGACCAGCTCCTCGGTGTCGCGGATCACATCCTCAGAGCCGGCGTCAGCCCGGTACCATTCGAGCATCGCGAACTCGCGCTCGTGGTGGCGGCCCAGCTCTTCGCCCCGAAAGCTCCGACAGAGCTGGAAGATTCGCTCGGCCCCTGCGCTCAGCAAGCGCTTCATTTGGTACTCGGGGCTCGTGGCAAGCCAGCCGGCGGTGTCGTCCCGCTGGTCCCGGACTTCAAACGCGGACAGGTGCACATCGAGCCCGGGGGAGGGAACGATTGCCGGCGTCTCCACTTCGAGGAAGCCCCGCTCGTCGAAGAAGTGGCGAATCGCAGCGAGGAGCGCGGCGCGACGCTTCAGAATTCGGACCAGCTCGGCGTCAGTGGGCTCCGCCACCGTGGCGCTCAGCTCTTGACGCGTTCGACGTAGGACCCCGTCCGGGTGTCGACCTTGAGCTTATCACCCGTGTTCACGAAGAGGGGGACGTTGACCTGGAGGCCTGTCTCGAGCGTGGCCGGCTTGGTGGTGTTGCTGCTGGTGTCGCCTTTGAAGCCGGGCTCGGTCTCGGTGACCTGGAGCTCGACGAAGGTCGGGGGCGTGACACCGATGGGGCGGCCCTCGAAAAGCATGATGTCGACCTCGGTGCCGTCGAGAAGATAGTGGACGTTGTCGCCGAGCTGTTCGTTCGTGAGCGAAATCTGTTCGTAGCTCCGCGTGTCCATGAACACGCGGGACTCGCCCTCGGGGTAGAGGTACTGCATCGTCCGCTCTTCGGTGTCAGCCTTCTCGAGCTTCTCTCCGCTCTTGAAGGTTCGATCGATGACGGCGCCCGTCATCATATTCTTGATGCGGGTTCGGACGAATGCCTGGCCTTTGCCGGGCTTGACGAACTGATGGTCGACGACGGCAAACGGCACGCCGTCGAGTAGCATCTTGAAACCCTTTTTGATGTCGGTGGTATCTGCCATGGATTAGTTCTCGCGGATCTTCTGAGAAGCGACGAGGAGGTCGCTCGGTTGATCGGGGGTCTCGCTGTTCTCGGCTGTAATCTGAAGATCGAAATCTCGCAGGGACGTCGGGATTGAGGCTCGGCCGATTTTGGCTTCAGGGTCGTAGTCGAGGGCCTGTTGGCGGCGCGGATACTCACCCACGGGGGCAAACCACACGATGTAGTGGCTCAGGCCGGGCTCGATTCGCTCAGGCGTGACCAGGTGGTCCAAGGTCACGGTGATGAGGATTTGCTCCTTGTCGATCTTCTCGACCTCGATTTCGCCGTGCGCCGCTGGCACGTAAGCGCTCCCGACCAGAGCATAGTCGGCAGGCGGATTGCAGCTGGCAATCATCGAAATTGCAATCATCGAAATGAGACGCGGGCCCACGGAAACCTCCAAGGCTCGGCTTGTAGGCGGCCCGTCTCGCCCCGTCAAGCGCCTGAGCTTGCCTCCGGTCCGGGTCGGTTGTACTCCGGGTTCCATGCGAGATGTCGATGACGAAGTACACCAGATCAAAAAGGAGATCGTCGAGAGCCGCGGCCTGATCATCAAGACCAACAACCTCGTGAACGCCCTCGGCGCGGACATCAAATCGATCGCCAAGCGCCAGGCGGGCTACGAGCGACGCATGAACTGGAACAGCGGGGTCGCAATCGTCGTGATTGGGGTTCTTTCGTTCGTCGGCCTCAAGCTCTACTTCGATGCACAGACCGGCGCGATGCAGTCCGACAAGTCTGCGGCCGAAGCGCTTGCCGACGAGCTCAGGACCGACCTCGGAGACGAGGTTCGTCGCGCCTCGGATCGCGCAACTGCGGCCGCCAAAGCGACGAAGTACTACGAGCTGATTCGGGCGCGAAAGAGGGTCGAAGTCGTGCGTGACTACCCTGCGATTGCCAAGGAGGCGTTGTCGCCAGCCGAGGCCGCCGCCTTCCGAGACTTCGAGCAGCAGTTCAGGCAAGACCTTTCGCTCGATGCCTATCAGAAGGGGCTCGCACTCTTCGAAGCGAAGAAATATGAGCCGGCGATCAAACGTTTCGAGGAAGCACTCGAGCTCCATCCGAACGGCTCGCATGTTCCATCGGTCAAGCACAGCCTCGCGCTCTCCTTGCGCAAGGAGAAGCGAAGCTCGGAGGCGCTGGTCTTTGCGCAACAGGTAGCCGACCAAAGCACGAACACATCATTGCAGCCCGACGGCTGGTGGCTCGTTGCGCTCTGCGCGCGGGACATCGACGACCTCGACACGGCGCGCGATGCGCTCAAGCTCTTGATCAAGAAGTGGCCTAGGTCAGCGCTTTCCCGGGAGGCTCGTCCCTTGTTGCGCGAGGTGACGCGGGAAGCCTATCTCGGAAAGCAGACGGCAACAGCCGCGCCTGCTGCGCCCGCGACCAACTAGTAACGTAGCTCTGCGGACGAATTGCCTGTCGACGTCGGCTTCGAGCTGTGCCAGGTTGCATAGTGATGGCCCGGCCGCGCGTTGCATTCGTAGGTACCGGTGGCGCCGCCAAGGGCGTTGCGCACGTAGGCGTGCTTCGCGCCATGCAGGAGCTCGGGATCGAAGCCGACGTATGTGTCGGCGCATCGGCGGGCGCAATTGCCGGCACGTTCTACGCTCACGGCTACACACCCTCTCAGATGATCGACTGGTTTCGCCCCTTCTGGCAGCGTGGCCTCGAGAGTCCGCCCTTGAAGGCGCGCTATTTCCTCGGCCTGCCCAACCAGGAGCAGCGACGGAGCTTGGGGTACCTCAGCAGCGGCCTTTTTTCGATCGATCGGTTCGAGCGCTTCGTCGCAGAACGGCTGCCAAGCGACGATTTTCGGAGCATCGACAAACATTTGCTGATCACCGCTTCCGACGTCGATGGCCGGGGTCGCGTGGTCTTCGGCCGTGGCTATCGTGACAACGTGCCGGTCAGCAAGGCGCTGGCTGCGTCGACTTGCGTTCCAGGTCTCTTTCGCCCGCATCGCATCGGCGACCGTTTCTACATCGACGGCGAGGTGGTTCGGACGCTGAGCATCGATTTGGCCGTCGAGGCTGGCGCGGACGTCGTCATCGTGTCGAACGTTTACCGCCCGCACGTGGGCCGGGTAGGCAGTCCATCGCTGGTTCACCAGGGCGGGCTCGCCGTGGTACGCCAGGCGTTGAACACAATCCTCAACGAAAAAGAGAAGCGCGGCATCGACTTGATCCACAGGATGTACCCGCAGGTCCAAGTTCTGGTCGTGTCACCCGATCTCGGTCGCCTGCCGTTCACGTCGCGGCTGCACGCCCGCACGATGTTGCGACGCGGCTACCGAGACGCACTTCGCATCTTGGCAAAAGCCAAGCGGCGCGGGGTGTTCGAGGTCGCGCCCAACGTGCGGAGCATCGGCGAAGCCTGACGCGGCCGCCGGCCTTCCGCGAACTGTCCTAGCTGGTTTCCTCGACAGCCCAACGGAGATAGCTCTCGCTTACCCGTTCCGCAGGCAGCGCGACGATCTCCGGCAGTTCGTATGGATGATTCGATTCGATCCAGGCGGCGAGCTCGTCGAATCGTCCCCGCCGAGTCTTGATCAGGAGCTGGACCTCCGAGTCGGCGGTGAGTGCCCCTTGCCAGCGGTAAAACGATTCGAGTCCAGGAATCACATTCACGCAAGCGGCTAGGCGTGCCTCGACGATCCCCTCGGCTAGCGCTCTCGCGGCTTCCGCATCCGGGGCCGTGCAGAGCACGACGAGTAGCTCGTTTTCCTCGCTCACTGCTCGAGGATACTCAAAGCGCGTGGACGGTCACGTCCAAACCGCGGTTGATCACGGCGACGGATCGTTCCGGGACGCTCTTGTAGGCCGCGTGCTCTTCATCGATTCCACTCACCAACATGACGTAGCGGAGTTGAGTGCTGCCAACCGGGGGAGGGGTGTAGTCTTCCGGTGGGTCGTGCAGGCCCTGGCGTTCGACGTACACCATCGGCGCGCCATGCCGCAGCGCGTACATGGAACGACCGTTGGTGAGAATGAAGCTCAGGCTGTTGCTCGAACTGCCGACTTCGGCCGCCAAGCGCTCGACTAATGTGAGCGCCGCGCTGATCGCGGTCAGAGCTTGCGCCTCGTTCATGTCGGGGTTGTCGAGCTGTCCTGCGTCATGGAGCAGAGTGAGGATCGTGTGGAAAAGATACTCGCTGTCGGTCTGCCCGCGGATGTTGCGTCGGATAAAGTCGGGGATCATTTCGGAGAGGTTGTCGCGAACGGCATCAAAGCCGCCGATGGTCCCTTGGTGAGCGAAGAGCCAGCTTCTCATGCGGAACGGGTGCGCGTTCTCGGCGCGGAAGTCTCCGACCGTCGGCTGACGCATGTGCAACACGGCACAGTCCGAGCGGACGTCGCCGGCGATGTTCTGCCAGTCCACTCGCTCGCCTGCGCGGGTCGGGCGCTTCTTGTGAAGCACTTCGTCACCGTGATAAAAGCCGATCCCCCAGCCGCTCTCGTCGGGGGGCGCGGTCTCTTGGTGCAAGACCGAGCGCTCCTGGTAAAGCGCGTCGCGCATGCGGTCGCCCCGGTTGGCGACGTAGCCGATGAGCCTACTCATCGTTGGGCCATTCAAGCGAAGTGTAAGTAATATTCTGCATCGTCTAACCCCAATTTGATCAGTACCATGCGGCCGGATCTGCATCAATGAAGTGGGCCCCCCACAGGTCGGGTGTGAACGCACACTAAATGGGCTTGCCGAATGGTTTGTGGTAGCGAGTGGTATGTCCGTCGCATTCGACGGTGCGTTGGATGTTTACATTCAGCACTTGCGCGTGGAGCGGGGGCTCTCGGCTCACACTGTGGATGCGTACGCCCGCGATCTGACACGCTTTGGCGCATGGCTCGTCGAGGAAGGCATCACGCTCGACCAAGTCGATGAGACGCGCGTCGCTGCCCACCTCGTCGTCCTTTCCCAATCGGGTCTCGGCGCGCGAACGCAAGCGCGGGCCTTGAGCTCCATCCGAGGCTTCTTTCGCTTTCTCGTCGAGGACGGGCGGCACGCGCTCGATCCGACCGAGCTCCTGGAAGGGCCGCGTCTACTGCACAGGTTGCCGGACGTCCTCAATCGCGAGGAGGTCTTGCGCCTTTTGGCCGCGCCGATGGGCGACAAGCCGAACCGAATCCGTGACCGTGCGATGCTGCACACGATGTACGCATCCGGTTTGCGGGTCTCCGAGCTCGTCAACCTCGAGCTCGGAGACGTGAATCTAGATGAAGGCTTCATTTCGGCACTTGGCAAAGGAAGCAAGCGGCGCATCGTTCCCATTGGAGAGCACGCGCGAGCAGCTCTCGTCGAGTACCTCACGGAGGTCCGGCAGCGCTGGGCAAAGCCGGCAAGCCGCGCCTGCTTCGTCACCGCGCGCGGAAAGGCGATGACGCGGCAAGCGTTCTGGGGTCTGGTCAAGCGATACGCCCGGGCAGCAGGGATCACGAAACCGATCTCGCCGCACAAGCTTCGGCACTCGTTCGCGACACACCTGCTTTCGGGCGGAGCAGACCTTCGTTCGGTGCAGACCATGCTCGGCCACGCGGACATCTCGACGACTCAGATCTACACGCATGTGAGCGGCGACCATCTTCGGAAAATGCACGAGCGCTACCATCCTCGAGGCTAGGCGAATCGGGATCCGGGCGCGTCCCCGGAGTCGTGCTATAGCCCTGCCGCTCTGCACGCAATAATGACGACGTTGAGGAGGCAAGCACCGTGAACATTCACGAGTATCAGGCGAAAGAACTCTACCGGAAGTACGGGATTCCCGTGCCCGACGGCATCCCCTGCATGTCCCCCGAGGAAGCCACCGCGGCGGCGAAAAAGGTCATCGACGAGACCGGCAACGAGGTCGTCGTCGTCAAAGCGCAGATTCACGCGGGCGGTCGCGGAAAGGCTGGCGGCGTCAAAGTCGTCAAAGGCCTGGACGCAGCGACGGACGCTGCGAACGACATCTTCGGGAAGACGCTGATCACACACCAGACCGGCCCGGAGGGGAAGGTCGTGCAGCGCTTGCTCGTCGAGCAGGGGCTAGCCATCAAGAACGAGCTCTACTTGGCTCTCGTCGTCGACCGCGAGACGCGCCGAGTCGCGATCATGGCGTCGACCGAAGGCGGTATGGACATCGAAGAGGTGGCCGAGAGCTCGCCCGAGAAGATCCACACCGTCACCATCGACCCGGCGGTGGGCCTGCAGGGCTATCAGATTCGGCAGCTCGCGTTCGGGCTCGGTCTCACCAAGCAGGAACAGAAGAACTTTGGAAAGCTGCTCAGCGGCTTGGCGAGGCTCTTCGAAAACGAGGACTGCTCGATCGCCGAGATCAACCCGCTGATCCTCACCGACGATGAACGAGTCATCGCGCTCGACGCCAAGGTGAACTTCGATTCAAACGCCGAGTTCCGCCACCAGGCTTTTTGGGATTCGGTTCGCGACCTCTCCGAGGAAGCGCCCACAGAGACCGAGGCCAAGGAAGCCGGTCTTTCCTTCATTCAGCTCGACGGTAACATCGGCTGCCTCGTCAACGGCGCCGGTCTCGCGATGAGCACGATGGACACCATCAAGTACTACGGCGGCGAGCCCGCGAACTTCCTCGACGTGGGTGGCGGCGCTAGCCAAGAGGCGGTAACGAAGGCTTTCCGGATCATCCTCCAGTCCGAGGCCGTCCAGGGCATCTTCGTGAACATCTTCGGGGGCATCATGCGCTG
>JBLYYU010000436.1:0-2826 GCA_048550275.1 Polyangiales bacterium | reverse complement strand
TCTTCGCGCGTGTTTCGTACACCCCAGAACGCGGTCACCACGCGTCGCATTTCTTCTACGAGCTCGCTCCGGACGCCGTGGAGTTCTATCGCGGTCGGGACGTCAAGCTCATCTCCAGTGACGACGGGATCATCGCCTACAGCCTGGGGATCCCGACCATGAGCGGTATCGGGTTGGCCCTCGACCAACAAGCGATCGATCGAATTGGCGATCAGCGGCGAACTCCGTTTCCTAGGCTGTACGACCTGGCTCTCGAGCGAGGCTTCGATCGCGTGACGTCTTATCTGTACACCGAGGCGAAGTACCGGAACCGACCGATTGGAGAGAACCCAACGAGCCGGGACTTGAGGCGCTTCTTCCATTTGATCAGTGGCGACACGCTTCGCTCGCACCAGCTAGCGCTCGACTACCGCTCCGACGACGGACGGTTCGTAGTCGCGCGGGTAGTACCACCACGATGATTTCGCTCGTCGCATGCACGGGTCCAGCTCATTCTGAGCTGGTCAGAGCTGGGACAACACAGGATCTTTTGGTGAAGCCGGGCCCATTCGCTGCCGCACATTCTCACTAGCAGGGCGGGTCACCGCCCAGTTCAGCGATGCACGAGGCTGTGCTTGATGAACTCGGCCCGCCTTCATGTTACTGACGTGACACAGCAAAGATGCTTTACCTGTCGGCGTGCTTCTACCGCGATGAGTTGGCTATACAGACAGAAATCAACACCCATTCGCCTCCAAGTTCAGTGTTTCGATCTACCGGCCCGCAGAGCGGCTCGATGAGGCCAAGTGAAGCGGCCTAGTGTCAGCATGCGGATCACATTGATCGCCGCCGCGGCGCTCATGCTTGTCCTATCCTTTCCGCGTGTCAGCTGGACCTACTTGAGCCCCCTCGCCTTCATCGCGATATTCTGGGCCACCCATGGGCTCACGGTCGTGCGCGCGGGGCTTGCGGGTTACCTGTGCGGTATTTGGGTCTACGGTATTGGATGCTTCTGGCTGCTCGACGCGATCCGCGTCTCTCAAGGGCGAGTTCTGTTCGACTCACTGGGACCGTTCTTGTTGAGCGTCCTCTATCATGCTGCACAGTTCGGCCTTTTTACCGCTACAACAGCATGGGTCCGAGGTCTCGGCGCTCGCGTCCCCGTCGTGGCGACGGCTTCCTCATGGGTGCTGCTTGAGTGGCTGTTCCCCAAGTTCGCTCACTGGTCTGTTGGGGACGTCTCGATCGATTGGCCTTTGGTTCCTCAAATCGCGGACGTCGGGGGTGTTGCGGGCGTCGCGTTCCTGATTGTCGCTACGTCAGCCACACTCTACAACTTCGCCACGGAACTGTTTGAAGTCAGGGCACCAAGTCTCCGTCCCTTGGTCGCGCTGGCTCTCGCCTATGTGGTCACGGCTACCTATGGCACGGCCCGGCAGCGACAGTTTGAGAGACCAGATCCGAAAGATGGATTGGATGTCTTGATCGTGCAGGGCGCGCTTCCTGTCGGCGATGAGGACGCCATACACTCGAGCGCCGTCAGCTGGCGAACCTACTCCAACATGACGCAAGCCGAAGACCTCGCCGGGGTTGATATCGTGTTCTGGCCGGAAACGACGATTCGCGACTATTTGAGGCGCGGCAGCGAATATGCCCTTCGACTGACGAGTCTCGCCGCGAAACTGGGCGTCAATCTCGTCCTCGGAGCGCTGGACCTTCCTGCCTCAGGGGAGGGGGAATACTCGGCCGCCTATCTGATTGAGCCCGACGGAGGCTTGCACTACGCGCACAAACGGCATCTCGTGCCTTTCGGCGAGTACGTTCCCTTGCAAGAGTCTCTCGGGTTTCTCACTACTTGGCGTACCACCGGCTCGTTCGTGCCCGGTGTTCATCGGCCAAACTTGGGTCCGGACGGCGCCCAGATGGCAACCTCGATCTGCATTGAAGCGACACGTCCCGGGTTCAACCATGAGCAGATACGGCGAGGGGCGACGATGCTTGCCAATCTATCAGACGACACTTGGTTCGAACATAGCGCCGTCCCATACATCCACCTGCAATCCACACGATGGCGCGCGCTAGAGGCGCGACGGTGGCTGGTGCGGTCGAGCAACTCAGGCGTTAGCGCGGTAATCGATCCAACCGGGCGAGTTGTCGCACGGATTCCCTACGGGGACGCAGGCACGGTGCGAGCAACTATCTATCAGGAAACTGAGATTGCTCCATTCGTTAGATGGGGCCACTGGTTCATCTGGCTGTCGGCATTCCTTTGGCTGTTCTCTTGGTGTCGAACCCTAGCGCTCGTGAAGCGCGCCAACCACTCCTGAGGTCAGAGCCCCGAGCGCCGCCGCGGTTCTTCAACGCTTTCCCGAAATCCGCTCGCAAAGAGCGATCGCGTATCTCGCACGCACTTCGACGGCCTCCGCGTCTTGTTGACCGACTCAGACGCGCGTCTTGACAACGACCGTACGGAGCACTCGCTGCGCGGTCTGGTGCTCGGAAGACCCAATCGTTCCGGCTCATCCCCCGCGCGAGGCACGAAAGCTGCCGCGATGATGTGCTCGCTCATCGAGACCGCTAAAACCAACGGCGTCGAGCCCGAGGTCTACCTCAAGCTCGCCGCGCTCGAATCAATCGCCCGTCCCGCTCCCTCATCGGCTCGGCTGATCGTTCGAGAACTGCGCGGTCCAGGCCCTTGGCCTTGCTCAAGTCGTGGGACGACGAGTTCTTACTTTCTAAGATCCGATTGACTATTCGAGGTGTCTACGGGGGTGTGGGAATTCGATTTGATGCTTGGTCTCGCTATGAGCCAAACCTAGCGTCTAAAGATCGCAGCTAGTCTGTCGC
>JBLYYU010000435.1:0-5714 GCA_048550275.1 Polyangiales bacterium | reverse complement strand
CGTAAAGACCTTATGGATCAGGCCAAACAGGCCAATATCCTGTACAAAGATCAGATCTTTCTGGCAGAAAGTGCCCAATAGTATCCAACGGACATAAGGGTACGTCACACCTTTAAAGGCGGCCAGTCGGTCGCCTGTTCCTGTATGCGCACGACTCGGCCGGCCGTGCCGCGACCGCGAACGTGCCGCTGCTGGTGAAGGGCGAGGTGCGAACGCCGATGCCGTTCTACGTCTACCGGGACGGCTTCGAGGGCATGCCCTGGGCCCCCTCGGGGTGGATGGGCGAGATCGACGCGCTGAGCGTCGACGGTGAGCACGGCGACAAGCCATACGAGGGCAAAGGCTGCGTCATGATGCGCTTCGACGGCGCGCCCGGCACCTGGGTCGGAGTAGCCTGGCAGCACCCCGCGAACGATTGGGGCGACCGGGAAGGTGGCTACGATCTCGCCGGGGCGAAATACCTGGAGCTCTGGGCCCGCGGAAAATACAGCACCGAGAAGATCAGCGTCGCTGTTGGGTTGCTCGGCCAGGACAAGCCGTACCCGGACTCGGGCAAGACCCGTCCCTTGGACATCGTGCTCACACGCGAGTGGAAGCGTTACCGCATTCGACTGAAGAGGCTCGACCTGTCGCGCATCAAGACGGGCTTCGTGGTGACGCTCAGCGGAAAAGGGTCACCCGTGACCGTGTACCTCGATGAGATCCGCTTCGTCAGGTAGTAAAGGACTGCGCCTTCGATATGGACAGCGCCGACATCGAGAGGTGTGCAGAGTCCACGACCCGAAACTTCCCTTCTTGGCTCCTCTTCTCTAGGGTGACGGGATGGACCGAAGCAAGTTCTACCTGGTGATCGTTGCGCTCGTCGTCGTCGGGCTGTTCGCGTACAAGAAGCTCACCAGCAAGAGCTACGCGCCCATCGACTTCATGGGCGAGACGTACCTGCACGTCGAGGACAACGAGGTGAACAAGGTCGCGAACCACATGTACACGCCCGGTGGTGTCGACATCGCCGAGACCGGGGAGTTCATTCAGATTTCGAAGTACGGCCACCCGGACCTGACCGCGCAGCAGGTTCGCCGCGTGCAGCAGCAGGTGACTCGCAGCTTCAGCCTGCAGGCAGTCGACGGCTCTAGAGATCGGTTCTTTGGGATCTTCGAGGGGACGGTACCCGTCTACGGCTACATGAAGGCCGACGCGTTCTTGCTCAAGGTTGGACCGAAAGATCCCACCGCAAACCGCGAATCACTCCGCGCCGACTCCGGCGCTCGCATAGACGCGCTATCGAGGGTTTCCAGCGACTTGTAAGCAAGCGACGGGCCGCGTCCCCCCGCGCGTGTGTTGCGGGCGCGCTGGCCAGAATAATGAGGTAGAGTCGCCCCGACGAGCGCCGCCATCCCGTATGCGGCGGCGCCATGGGAAGGGCTTGCGATGACGACGCTACCGAGACTTGGACTGACGACTCTACTGATCTGCTCACTGCCCGCGGCCGGATGCGGCACGGATAGCAGCGCGGGCGTGAGCCCCGTCGATCCGTATGGCGACTATGGAGTTTTCCTCAGCATCGTCCCGCCTGGATCCGCAGATGTGAATACCGTCAATATCGGCGAGGACCCCAACGCCCTCAACCAGCTCCCGATGTACGAGAACCTGGTCTTCAGCGACAACTACCCGACCCCGGGAGCGCTTGCAGACGAGGACCTAGCGCCGGCTTACTTCAAGGACGAGGCGTTCCTTCCGGAATCGGAGTTCCAGACACTCACGACCACCACGAATGGCGCGCACAGCGCGCGGATCGGGCGTGACGATTTTGGCGTTCCGCACATCTTTGGCGACGCGCGCGGAGACGTGATGTTCGGCACCGGGTATGCAACCGGCGCGGACCGCATGTTTTTGGTGGACGTGATTCGGCACTTCGGCCGCGGGCGAATGTCCGATTTTCTGGGGCCCTCGGAGGGCAACCTAGCCACCGATATTGGGCTCGGCACTTCGGGTGGGTACAGCGAGCAGGAGCTTCAAGATCAAATCGACCTCATCGCCACTCGACTGGGTGTGGACGGGCCGCAGGCCCAGCAGGACGTCGAAGACTTCGTCGCCGGGATCAACCAGTACATCGAGGACGTCAAGACTGGCGCCCCTGGCGCGGAGCCCATTCCCGTCGAGTACGAGCTCCTCAACCTCGAGCTTCGGCCGTTCACCGGCCGCGACGTCATCGCAGTCACCACCTTGATCTTCTCGTTCTTCGCGACCGGAGGCGGCGGCGAGGATCGCCAGGTGCAACTACTGCACGGGCTCAGCACGCTGTATCCAGATGATCCGCAGGCGGCCTGCGAGCTTTGGCGCGACATTCGTCAAGCGGATGACCCGGAGCGCCCCAACACCACGGAGCTGCGCTTCGAGACGCAGTCGCCGCCCAGCATCGACGAAACCGCCTGCCCGCTCGAACCCAGCTTCGCGGCTGAGTACCCGGGCGCCGTCATGTTTGACGCTGGGAGCCTTCAACGACGTGAATTGCTAGGCTTCGAAGAATGCGTGGAACCGTCGCTCGCGATGCCGGGAGACGTGGAGTGCCCCAACTTCGGCGAGGACGTCGTCGACGATCCGGTGACTCCGGCAACCGCGGCGCGCACATCGGTCACGGAGCCGCTCATGTCGCTGGCCAGCGTCTCCAATCTCCCCAGCTCGCCACCGGTGTGCTCGTTGGATGACGTCTCGTCGCGGGGCTTGGATGCGGCCCGTATGCGCGCGCGCACTCGTGTCGACGGGATCGTCTCTGCGCTACAAAGCGATAGCTTCGCGCGAGCGATGTCGAACGCGATTCTCGCTGGCGCCGATGAAACCGAAAGCGGTCACCCGATCGCAGTGTTCGGCCCACAAACCGGCTACTTCTCGCCGCAGATCATGATGGAGTTCTCCCAGCAGGGTGGCGGCATCCACGCGCGCGGGATGGCATTCGCGGGCATGCCCTACGTGATCATCGGCCGCGGCATCGACCACGCGTTCAGCGCTACCTCCGCCGGTGACGACATCATCGACGTCCGGGTGCTGCGCCTGTGCGAGGAAGGCGGCGGTGAGGCGACTCGCGATTCGACCAGCTACCTCTACGACGGGGTGTGCACCCCCATGCTGCAACGCACCGACGAGTGGACTGCGGAGACCAACTTCCTCACGTCCGGGGTACCGAACCAGAAGGTCGTCCGAAGCATTCTCCGCGCTCCGGACTACGGGCCGGTCTATGCGACGGCGACGGTGGACGGAGAACCGGTTGCGCTCGCCATCCAGCGTTCGACCTTCTTTGGCGAGGCGGACTCGGTGAAAACCTTTCTCGTGACGAGCCGCAACGAGGTCACCAATCCGGAGTCCTTCTACGAAGCCTTCAACAACCTCACGGGGACGTTCAACTGGCTGTACGTCGACGCCGACAACATCGCGTACTTCAACTCGAGCCTGCTCCCGGACCGCGCAGAGGGAATCCACCCGGACCTTCCTCAATGGGGCACCGGCGAGTTCGACTGGAAGCAGACCGGCACCGGCTTTGGCAACCCCGACTTCAGCTTCGACAACTACCTGCCGCTGGAAAACCATCCACGCGAAACGAATCCGGAGTCCGGCTACTTCGTGAACTGGAACAACGGACAAGCGCCCGGCTTCTACGCCAACGACGGGCAGACGTCCTGGGGCCCCACCTACCGTTCGGACATGCTGAAATCGCGATTGCAAGCTTACCGCGCGCAAGACGGCAATCCGCTGCACAGCAGGGCCAGCATGGTCGAAGCGATGATCGACGCTGGCACGACGGACCTCCGCGGCGAAGTGGTTCTTCCCGTCGTGTTCGATGTCCTCGACGATGTGAGCGACCTCGATCCGTTCGAGCAAGAGGTGGTTCAGCTCATGAAGGACTGGGTCGTTCATGGGCCGCGCGACCTCGGTGCGATGCGGCGCGATCGTGACGGACCCGGCCTCGACACCGAGGCCCTGGTCTACGAGGACCATTCGGCCGTCGCGTTCATGGATGCCTGGTGGGACCACATGATCGACGAAGTGCTTCCCCAACTCACTGCCGTGGAGGACACGCGCAGCATGGTCGGCGGGCGGCACAATGCACCGGGTGCTGGCGGCTCAGCCTTTCAGGGCGGGTACTACGGCTACGTGCTCCGCGTGTTGGAGATGGCGCTCGGCAGAAGCGACGCGCCCTACAAGCAGCTCGAGTGCGCGAACACCGGGGCGCTCGCCGACTGTCGAGCCGCGCTGGTCGAGAGTGTGCGGAAGACCATTGCGGAGCTCGGATCCGACATGAGCGCCTGGGACCCGACACTCGAAGCCGACGACGCCATCGACCACACCGCCCTTGGCTTGGCGGACCCGCCCAACATCCACTGGCAGAACCGCCCGACCTGGCAGCAGGTCATCCAACCGACCGAAGACGTCCTGCGGTAAACCCTCCGACCTCGGGCGGAACCTCACATATCCCCGTACGTGTGCTGCAGGAGCGTGAGGCCCGCGAACACCGCGGTCTCCGCACGGAGGACGCGACCGCCGAGCCGAAGGGGAAGCGCTCCGTGCTTCTCGAGCATCGAGCGCTCGTCGTCGCTCCAGCCTCCTTCGGGGCCAACCGCGAACACGATGTTGCGGCGTGTTCGCTCTGCGCCCGCAGCCGCAACTTCGAGCGCTCGACGGCTCGACGCGCGGTCGTCGAGATAGACGCGCAGGTCCGCATCAGTGAAGCAGGCATCCTCCAGGACCGAGCTGAGCTCGATGGCTTCTCGCACCTCCGGCAGGTTCGCACGTCGGCATTGGCGTGCGGCGCGCAAGGCCTGTTTCGGCCAGGCATGCGCCTTCTCGTGAGCCAACCCCTCCCGGGGCACCGAGCGCTCCGAGAGCACGGGCACGATGCGCATCACGCCGAGCTCGGTGGCCTTCTGAACCACCACGAGCATCCGCTGCCTCCCGAGCACCGCACAGAGCAAGGTGATGTCAGCGGGCGATTCCGTAGAGCTTGCCATCCGTTCGTAAACGAGCGCTTCACCGCCACTCTTGCTCATCTGCTTCAACGAAGCACGAAAGAACTGCCCCTCGCGATCGACGATGGTGAAAGCCTCTTTCTCTTTAATCTCGCGGTGGCGAAGCGCCTGCACCTGCAACGCGTCAAGCGCGATCTGTTCGCCCTCCGCGAGCTGAGCGACATGGCGAATAGGCACGTTCAGAGAGCCAGCGGGCATGCTCAGAGCATACGCTGCTTCACGCCACAGTCGATGATCCCGCCTTGATCGAGCTGCCAGAAGGGAGCAAGGAGAAGCCGGCGAGGCCGGGGCCTCGGATGGCCGCAGAATCATGAGCGACGCACTCTCGACAGATCCGATTGAGATCTACCTTTCCCTCGACGACGCAAACGATGGAGATGCGATGCGCGCCGCCGCGGCGAAGAAGCTCGCGGTGCCGGTCGACGCCCTCCCCGAGCTTCGTGTCCTCCGACGCGCCATCGACGCGCGCGGCAAGCACACCCGCTTTCACGTCTTGCTCGGTGTCGGGCCGGAGGTCCCGAAGAAGGACTGGGCGCTTCCTCACCCGCGAGGGGTTCCCCCGGCACCGCGCGTTGTGATTGTGGGCTCGGGTCCGGCCGGCCTGTTCTGCGCGTACGAGTTGGCGCGCCACGGAATTGGCAGCCGCATCCTCGAGCGCGGGAAGCGAGTCCAGCCCAGACGCCGCGACATCGCTCT
>JBLYYU010000434.1:0-17305 GCA_048550275.1 Polyangiales bacterium | reverse complement strand
GCCGGCGCCAATGAGCTGGATCAGAAGCGCGACGCTGTTCAACCCGAGGTAGAATCGCGCGAAGAACGGGCCGAGCCCCTCGGCTGCAATCTGGTCGGCGACGGTGCTCTTGAAGATGAAGTCGACGACGGTGAGTGAAATTGTTCCCATCAGGACTAAGGCTAGAACTCTCGCGAGGTAGCTGTCCCGCAGAAGCCAGGCGAGCGAGCGACTTGGTTCCGCGCTCGACGATTCGCCACTCGCATCGCTCGACACCTTCCAGAGAAACGGAGTCGCGCCGGCCAAGGCCAAAACGGTCGCCGCGGTGAAAACGAGCGCAACCGGCGGGGCGACGCGGAGCACGCCCTCCGCCAGCAAGGAACCGAGCGTGGCACCAGTGACTCCGCCGGCGGCGATCATGGGAAAGATCCGCTTCGCCTGGGTGACCGTGACAGCGTCGTCGAGCAGAAGCCAAAACTCGATGACCACGACTGTGATCAGCAAGCCGGTCCAGACGTAGAACCCGAATGGTGCCCATGCTCCGAGCTCATCGACGAGCGCCCAGAAGCCGAGTGTGATCAGCGAGCCAAAGATCAGAGACGCGGCGAGCAGAAGCCTGCGATCACGGACGCGGCGAAGAACGCGATCGTGAATCTTGAGCTCGATGATCGCCAGGACGGCGATCGCCAAGTACGCCCGGGGCAGGTGGTCCGCGGGGAGGCTGGTCAGGAAGAGCGTGTCTCGCGCGGTCTCCATGACCGAATGCGCGCACATGATCGCCAGCAAGCCGATGAAGCCTACGGCAAGGTTCCTGCGATCCTCTCGGCGAACGGAAAAACGCATGTTTCAGCAGCAACGTATCGTCAATGAAGGCACAGGGACATTTCTAGTGTGTCGGGCGCCCCGCACAAGGCAGCTAGCCTCGGCGCAGGGATTCGAGCTCTTCGAGCGAGCGCGGCCAGTCGCCTTTGAGCAGACGCGAGAGCGCACGGTCTGCGAGGAGCTTGCCGTCGGTTTGGCAGGTTGCGCAGTAGTTCGTTTCTCGATCGGCGAAGACGATTCGCTGGATCGGATCGCCGCAAACCGGACAAGGTTCGCCATGCTTTCCGTGTGCGGCCATCTCGGGGCGAAACGCGGTCACCTTCTCGGGAAACGCATCGCCGTGCTGTTCGACCAGTCGCGCGGACCATTGGGACAAGACCTCGCGGGTCGCTTCGTACAGGCGCTCGAGCTGTTCCTCGCTCATTCGTGTCGTCCATATCAGTGGCGAGAGCCTTGCGCGGTGGAGAATCTCGTCCGAGTACGCGTTGCCGATACCACTGAAGATTCGCGGGTCGGTCAGGGCCCGTTTGACCGTGTGGTTCCGTTCGAGAAGCGCATCCCGAAACGCTCGGCCGTCGACCTCGAGCGGTTCTACTCCTCCCGGGTCGTGTTCGTGTAGTGCCGCTTCGCCATGACAAAGGTGCAAGGCAGCGCGCTTCTTCTTGCTCGCCTCGGTGAGCAAGAGGGATCCATCCTCGAAGTCGAAGGCGGCGAGCCCGAGCCGCCCGGGGATCTTCTGCCCGGCCGGTTTCCAGCGAAATCGTCCGGCAATCATCAAATGGACGACGAGGAAGAGCTCCTCTTCGAGCTCGAACACGATGCGCTTTCCCAGCCTGCGCAGCCCGATCACGCGCTTGCCCGCCGCCTCTTCGAGCGGCGGTTCCACCGTCCTCAGTAGAAACGGCGACACGATCCGGACGCCGAGCAGGGTCTCGCCGAGCACTCGCTTCCGTAACGCATGCAAATAGAGCTCGATGTCGGGAAGCTCCGGCATCTTCAGCGAAGCCGTGGGTCGAGCCGGTCCCGCAGCCAGTCGCCCGTGAGATTGAAGCCGAGCACGGTCAAAGCGATCGCGCCGCCCGAGAAGAGCGCCACGTGTGGAAAACGAAGCAGGACACTTGTCCCTTGGTCGAGAAGCGCGCCCCAGGAGACGGCCTTTCCAGGCCCCAGGCCGAGAAACGAAAGCGTCGATTCGGCGAGGATGACGACGCCGAGACCCGTGGTTGCCTGAATGACGAGAGGGCCCATCAGATTCGGCACCACATGACGGCGCAGGACCTCGTGCGTCGGGACACCAAGAGCGCGCGCCGCTTCGACGAACTCCCGTTCCCGCAGCGTGAGAGTCTCGGCACGAGCGAGGCGCGCGTAGAGCACCCATCCGTTTACCGCTAGTGCGACGATCAGGTGAATCAGGCCGGGGCGAGCCACGAGCGCCAGGACCGCGATGTTCAGAACGATCGCGGGAAACGCCTGCACCAGGTCGGCGATCCCGGTCACGACGTGGTCGGTCAAGCGCCCCGCGTAGCCCGCCCAGGTCCCGAGCATCGTCCCGAGAAGCACCGAGACGCCAACTACGACGACGCCGACGATGGCAGCGAGGCGCGCGCCGTGAAGCAGGGCACTGAGGACGTCGATGCCGTTGTCGCCCGTACCGAGCCAGTGCTCCCAGGACGGGGTCTCGTATTCGTGGAGAAGGTCGATCGCGAGCGGGTCGTAGGGCGCGATCCACGGGCCGATGATTCCGACCGTGAAGAAGACGAGAACGATCGCCAGTCCGAGCGGCGTCTTCCGAAGTCGGGCGCGCCACCCGCTCACGAGAGCCTCACCCTCGGGTCGACCAGCCCATAGGTCAGGTCGACCAGAAGATTGACGCCGACGTAAATCACCGCGATGACCAGCACGCATCCTTGCACCACCGGGATGTCGCGAGCGAAGAACGCGTCGAGAAAGAGTGTGCCCAGCCCCGGGCGCTCGAAGATCTTTTCGGTGACCACGGTTCCCGATAGGAGCGCGCCGAGCTGTGCAGCGCCGATCGTCATCACGGGCAAGAGAGCGTTTCGGAGGGCGTGACGCAGGAGCAGCGCGAGTGAAGGGACCCCTCGGGCGCGCGCCGCGGTGATGTACTGCTGGGCGAGCACCTCGATCATCGCTGCGCGAGTTTGACGGGTCAGGATGGCCGCCAGCGCCGTCCCAATCGTGATCGCCGGCAAGATCAACGCTTCCGGGCCGGCCAGGTCGTCGCCGGGCAATGGGAGCCAGCGCAGCTTCACGCCGAACGCGAGAATGAGCAGCGGTCCGAGCCAGATGTTCGGGATCGCCAATCCGGCCACTGCGACAGTGGACGCGACCTTGTCCCATCCCTTCCCCGCGCGCGCCGCGGCGATCGTGCCGAGCGGGATTGCCACGAACCAGGCGACGAGCAGCGCCGCGATTGCGAGCACGATCGTGTACGGAAGAACGTCGCGCATCATCGACCAGACGGATCGATCCGGCTGCCGGAACGAGGTCCCCATGCTCCCGTCGGCCATGTCCCCGAGAAACGAAACGTACTGCTCGCCCACGGGTCGATCGAGATCGAGCGCTCGCCGGAGCTCCGCCTTCTCCTCGGGGCCGGCCTGATCCCCGAGGATCGCCTCGACCGGGTCGCCGGGGATCAGACGCACCAGTAGGAAGACGATCGTCACCAACCCGACGACAGTCAGCATCGCGCGCAGGAGGCGACCCGCCAAGTACCGCAAGAGGCCCGGAGACATCATCCGGCCCATAGTACGCTCAAACCCGTTTGGCGTCGGTTTCCTGCGAAGCCGGCGCTAGCTGCCGCCGTCGATTTCGAGCACCTTCTCCTCGACCGTCACCGCAACGCAGATGCTGGATTGGGCCCTGCCGGTGTCGAGGTCGATGACGCGCGCGACCCGCTCTTCGAGGGGGAGCTCTTCCTCCGAGACCCCGCCACTCTGCGTGATGTTCGCTGGGGACACTCAGAAGTACTGGGCACGGCCGCAATCGCCGTTGCTTTTGAAGGTCTTCTTGCACAATGTCTCGGCGGTGCGTCTCGGGACGAACCTCCATTCGACGCAAGCCCCTTCGGGACAGGTGTCGGGGTCGCAGGAAAAGACCGTACAATAGCCGCCCGGCTGGGACAGGTCGCACTGGCGTTCGCCGGTGACCGAGCAATCGGTGGAGTTCCCGCAGCTATCGCCAATTCGCATTTTGCACCCGGTCAGGGCCAGGCCAGCAAGCAAGATGATGGTCGCGGGTCGCATCGTAGGCGGCGGAGCATACGGGACGGACCGAAGCTTCGCCAATCGCTCTGCCTCCGAGCGAATGAGTGTTAGATTCCCTCCGTATTGCGTAGATTTTGGTTGGGGGTGGGGTTCGCATTGCTGGTTGGCGCTCAGGCGCTGGCCGACGACGGGCTCGAGCGGGTGGCGTCCTTGGTTCGAACTGGGGACGAGCGCGGGGCCCTCAATGAGATCCAGCTCCTTCCCGATCGCCGTCGCGAGGAAGACGATCTCCGCTACCTCGAAGGCCGGTTGCTGCTGGCCGTGGGCCGTTCCTGCGATGCGATGGGCGCGCTCGCACGAACCCCTTCTGAGCTGCCCGAAGCCCTGCGCGCCGACTCGCTTCGCCGCTGGGCCATCGCCGCCGCGCAGTGCGGACATTGCGACGAAGCCCGCCCCGTATTGCTCGGAGCTACTTCGAGCAATGTCCCGGTCACGCGGCGCAATCGCGCAATTGCCGCCGACTGCGCCATCCAGCTTGGCGAGCTCGAGACCGCCGCCGACGAGCTATCTCGGCTCACGCGGTCGAAGCGCGCGGTCGGCAACCGCGTCGCTCTTCTGGCCGTCCTCTCCGATGTTTATGTAGAGCTCGAGCGACCCGAGGACGCTCGAGAAGCGGCACTCGAAGCATGGAAGGCGGCGGTTCAGCCTGGGCAGCAGGCCGCCGCTCGCAAGTTGCAAACGCTCGCGGCACCGAGCACGGCAGACCGGATCTCCCGCGCCGAGGGGATGGTCGCCGGGCAGCGATTCAGCAAGGCCGTCGAGGAGCTCGAAGCGATCGAGCTCTCCCGTGATTCTGAGCTCTTCGCTCGTTGGCATCACGTCTACGGCATGGCGCTTTTCCGTACGCGCAATCGGTACCTCGACGCCGCGCGAATCCTTCACCGCTCCGCCTTGCTCCGCGGGCCCCACGAAATTGAAGATGCGTTCCATTCAGCTCGGGCTCTGTCTCGCGCCGATGAAGACGGGCGAGCGATTCGCGCCTACCGGCGGTTCGCTCAGCGCTACCCCCGAAACAAACGCGCGCCCGAAGCGCGCTTCCTCGCCGCCTGGCTGGAGATCCGGCTCGGTCGCTCGAATGGCGAACGGCAGATGGAACGAATGGTGAAGGGGAAGGCGCAGGTTCGCGGCCGTTGGCGGCGATCGGCCCTCTGGGAGCTTGGTTTTCGCGCGTTTGAAACGCGGCGGTTTGCGCGTGCAGCCAAATACCTGAGCCAGTACAGCGACCTGGCGAGCAGCGCGATGGACCAGGCGCGGGGCCACTACTGGCTCGGACGCTCCTATCGCCGCGGCCCGAAGGCCGTCAACGCCTACCTCGAGGCGATCGCCGTGGAGCCTCTGCATTGGTACGCGGTGTTGGCGGCTCAACGCCTGAAACGGCTCGGGGTCGAGCCTCCGGCCCCGTTCGAGAACGCCGCCTCTCCAAGCTCCGTCGACGTTCCTGAGCAGCGCCTACCCTTGCCCGCCACGTTCGAGGTCTACCGCAACCTCGGCCTCGACCTCGACGGCATCGCCTGGCTCAACGCACACGAGAGCTCGCTCGTCGCTTCGCAACCGAAGGCGCAACGCATTCCTCTTCTCACTCAGCTCTACCATGACGCCGGCGCCTACCGAGAATCGCTACTCGTCGCGCGACGACGCATGGTCTACTTGCAGAGCGACCCTGCTGACCATCGTTGGTGGTGGGACGCTGCCTATCCGATGCCCTGGCGATCGATCGTGGATGAGCATCGGGGCGAGCTACCGCGGGCGTTGATCTACGCGACCATGCGTCAGGAAAGCGGTTTCCGTCCGGAAGTCGTGAGCCGGGCCGGTGCGGTCGGGCTCATGCAGGTGATGCCCGAGCTAGCGTCCAAGCTCACCGGCAAGGCGGTGACGCGACCGATGCTCCGCGCGCCGGACACCAACATTGCGCTCGGGCTGGAAGAGATGGCGGCGCTCGCTTCGGACTTCGATGAGGTTTACCCGCTCAGCATTGCCGCATACAACGCCGGAAAGAGCCGGGTCCGGCGCTGGCTCGAGGAGAGCCGCAAGATGGAGCTCGACCGCTTCGTCGAGAGAATTCCATTCAACGAAACTCGCAACTATGTCCGCCGCGTCAGCACGCACTACGCGCGTTACGCGTATCTCGACGACCCCGGGTCTGGTTGGCCTGTGTTGCCGCCCTTCGTTAACCCCTGATTTTGCGCCTGGTTCCCCGTTCGATAGACTATGTCCGAGGATTTGGGTTGCCCGCACTTGGTGGAAGGCCAATAGATGGTCGTCCATTCAGCGCGGGGCGTGAGAACACGGATGAACTTCACTGCTGCAGGGCTCTCTGACGTTGGGCTGCAACGAGAGCACAACGAAGATAGCTACTGCATCCTCTCGGAGCATCGCCTCTTCGTGGTGGCGGACGGAATGGGGGGTCACCGCGCCGGTGACGTGGCGAGCCGGATGGCTACAGCGGAGATGACCGCGTTTTTCGACGCGACCCAGGCGAATGGTGAAGGAGTTCAATGGTCGGCCGAGCAAGACCCGCGCATGAGCTCCGATCAGAGCCGCTTGGTCTCGGCCGTGAAGCTGGCCAACCAACGTATCTTCCAAGCGTCCATCCAGAATCGTGCGGTTCAGGGTATGGGCACGACAGTCGTCGGCGCATTGTTCAACCGGGAAGATTCCAAGATCAACATCGCGCACGTCGGCGATAGCAGGGCGTATCGCATTCGGGGCGACGCCATGACTCAGCTCACGCGGGACCATTCTCTCCTGAACGACTACCTGCTCGTCATGCCGAATATGTCCGACGCGCAGCGCGAGCGGCTGCCGAGCAACGTGATCACGAGAGCTCTCGGGATGCAGCAAGCGGTTGCCGTCGACGCCTCGGTCGAGGACGCGTTTCCAGGCGACGTATTCGTGCTCTGTTCCGACGGCCTCAACGGGATGGTCACCGACGACCGTATCCTCGAAATCGTTCTCGACGCGAAGTCGGACGTCGAGAACACCGTAAAAACACTGATTGCTGAAGCAAATCGGAACGGCGGTGAGGACAACATCACCGTCGTCTCAGTTCGGATCACGGAATAGCCATGGCCAAGCGACTCGCGATCCGGCAACTGCTGGACTGCTCTGAACAAGAGTTTTGGGACAGGATCTTCCGTAGCGAAGATTTCAACCGCTACCTCTACGACGGCCTCGGCTTCAAGTACGAGCTCGAAGAGTGGAATCCGGAATCCGGCTACCGTCGCGCCCGGGTCTGGCCGACGCATCAGATGCCGCGCGCGGTCGCCCGAGTTCTCGGCGAGCGCTTCAGCTATGTCGAAGAGGGCAAGCTCGACACCTTGACCCGACAGTACAACTTCGTCGTGATCCCTTCGACGATCGCGGATCGGATTCGAGCGAAGGGCTGCGTGACCATCGAGGCGGTGTCGCCGACGCAGTGCGAGCGCCGTGTCACGCTCGAAATCGGCGCGGACTTGCTCGGACTCGGTCGACTCATCGAAACCTATTTCGTCACCACGACACGTGCCCAATACGCGAAGAACGCGGCGATCGTGAACGACTATCTAGCCAGCGCTCACTAGCGGCCGGCGGGCCGTCCGCCCTTGCGCGGGTCGCTGGCGGCTTCTAGGCGCCGTCCATCGGTTCGGTCGATGTGGATGAGCTGAACGTTGGCCACGTTGTAGATCGGCTCGATTTGGTGTCCGAAGCTCACGAGGGTGTCCTGGAGCTCCTGCCCAAGCGGCGCGATTCTCTCCACGCGGAGGGACTCAGGCATGCCCTGGTGGTGGATCCGGGGCGCCGCGACGGCCTCCGCCGCGTTCATGCCGTGCAGGAGAACGTTCATCGCAACCTGCTGGGTCGCCGTCACGATGCGACTGCCGCCCGAGGCGCCGATGCAGAGGGCCGGTTTGCCGGCTTCGAGCACGATCGTCGGGGACATGGTCGAGACCGGGCGCTTCCAAGGCCCCGGAAGGTTGCGGGCGCCGCCCACCAGGCCGAACGCGTTGGCCTTGCCGATGCCGCTCGCGAAGTCGTCCATCTCGTCGTTCATGACGATGCCGCCCGCGGTGAATCGAGCGCCGAATGGAAGGTTCACGGTGGTGGTTACCGCAGCGACGTTCCCTTCTTCATCGACGACACAGAAGTGCGATGTGCCCGCGTTGTCCGGCGCGGCCAGGTCGGTTCGGGTTCGCTCGATCGGCTGGTCGTAGGCTGTGCTCGGGTGCGCTTCGGCGTCGTCCGCCAAGTCCGCCCGGGCGGCGATGCGCGATTCGCTCATCATCGCGTCGAGCGGCAAGATTACCTGGTCGGGGTCACCGAAGTAGCGCTGACGGTCGAGGAACGGGCCTTTCCAGGATTCGGCCATAGCGTGGAGGAGCGGCGCGCCGTAACTCGGCGTCGACCCGACCGCGCGCTCGAGAATCGAGAGGCTTTGAATCATGGTGAAGCCGCCGGCGCTCGGAGGGGGCGCAGTCACCCAACGGAAGCCAAACGCGTTTGTTTCGAGAGGCTCTCGCGTCCTCACCCGGTACGCGCGCAAGTCGTCCAGGGTCATGATGCCGCCCTGCGCCCGAACCGTCTCGGCGATCTCTTGGCCGATCGCGCCGCCGTAGATCACGGAAGCGCCGTTCTTGGCCAATGCTCGCAGTACGCGCGCCAGGGCAGGACGCTGTAAGGTCGAGCCGGGCTCGAGGTTCCAGGTCGACATGACCGGGTCCTTGCGAAGCTGAACAGCGAAGGCATTGCCCATGGTGCCGAGCGCTTTGCTCACCTCGAAGCCTCGTTCAGCCAGACGAAGAGCGGGCCCGACGACGTCTGCCAATGAGAGCTTTCCGAAACGCCGAACGAGGGCCTCGACACCGGCAGCCTCTCCTGGGACGCCGGCCGCCAGGCCGCCGAGCTGCGATAGCGAGCTCGCGGGGCCTTCGGGACGTTCGTCTTCGACCTCGAACATGGTCCGGCTCGAAGCGCGGGGAGCGCGCTCGCGGAAGTCGAGAAAGGTCAGCGAGCGATCTTTGGCGCGGTAGTAAAGAGCGAAGCCGCCACCGCCAAGGCCACTGCTCGCCGGGTTCACCACGCCGAGAGCGAGCATCGTGGCGGCCGCGGCATCTGCGGCGTTTCCTCCTGCAGCCAAGACCTCCGCGCCTGCTCTCGATGCTTCGGCGTGATCGGCAGCCACCGCGTCGTGGCTGAACGTGGAGGCGTGTTCGGGAGGGGTACCGAGCGTCAGGCCGGCGATCAGGATCGCCGAAATGGCGTAAAGGAGGACAGACAGAGCGCGTTTCATCGTTCCCAGCTTGCCTCTGATCCGGCCCGGGTGCTACCGCAGGGTCTCATGCGTTTCGTGTTCGTAATGGACCCGGTGTCGAGCGTCATCTTCGACGAGGACACAAGCTTTGCCCTGATGTTGGAGGCGCAGGCCCGAGGCCATCGTGTCGACCATTGTTTGGCGAGCGACATAGGGCTTCGCGGCCGTCGTGTGGTCGCTCGCGTGCGCCAGGCGACGATGCAACTCGATCGCGACGAGCCCATCTTGCTGGCCGAGCCGGAGGACGTCGACTTGGTCGACGCAGATGCCGTGTTCATCCGCAAGGATCCACCTTTCACAGACGAATACCTTTGGCTGACGCTGGTCCTCGACCACCTCGAGGGCAGCACACTCGTGGTCAACAACCCGCGTGGCCTGCGCGACGCGAACGAGAAACTCTACGCGCATTACTTCCCGGAGGTCGCTCCACCGACCATCATGACGAGCCACAAGGATGAGATTCTGCGCTTCCTCAGCGACATCGGGGGTAAGGCCGTGATCAAACCGATCGACGGTCACGGTGGCGAGGGCGTATTTCTGCTCCGCCACGGCGACAGCAATCTCAACGCGTTGATCGAATCGGTCACGCATCTGGGTGGGCGAAACGCGATCGTTCAGGCGCTGATTCCCGAGGTGTACGACGAGGGGGACAAGCGAATCCTGCTCGTCGACGGTGAGCTCCTCGGGGTTGTGGGCCGCGTCCCGAGCAAGGGGGACCTGCGGAGCAACGTGCACGTGGGAGGTTCGGTAGCTCCCGCGGAGGTGAGTGACGCCGATCGAGCGATCGTCGAGGCCATCGCCCCTCGGCTGCTCGCCGACAAGCTCTTCTTCGTCGGCCTCGACGTGATCGGCGGAAAGCTCATCGAGGTCAACGTCACCAGCCCCACGCTCATCCAGCAGATGTCCCGGCTGGTAGGGGACAACCTCTCCACCACCGTGATCGAACGCCTCGAAGACAAAGTCCGGCAATACCCGGGCTGAGCTGCGGGGCTAGCTGGAACCGATTCGCACCGCCGCAGACGCACCGGCGCCAGCGAGCGCGCCAACCGCTACCGCGACTAGAAACGCGATGAGCGGGTTCATCACGTCCAAGCCGTCGAGAAGGAGCCCCGTCATCCCGAAGAACGAGACGAAGAAGGTCCAGAACCGGCGAGAGCGTGCGGTTCGCACGATGAAATCCCCGCCGCCCACACCGTCGAGCTGACCATATTGGCTCGGTCGAGTGGTGTCGTCGTGCGCTCGCGTTTGGTCGTCGGAGTCGATCCGCTTTTCGCTGAGGAAGAGCGAGGCGCCGAGAAGGACTGCGCCGAGGACTAGTGAGAGGATGTAGAGATTGATCAGCATTCGAAGCTTCCGCCCGTCATCGCGCCTGCACGCCCTTGGCACCCCAGGAGACGTCGATAGGATGCAGCTCTTCGTCTTTGCAGGCCAGCTCAAAGCGGCGCGCCGCGTCAGGGTCCCCGAAGAACGCAATCGCGACGTCGCCACCCCCGGCCCCGCAGGGCTTTGCTCGGCCCGAATATCGCAGCGCGAGATTGGACGCGAGCTCGAGCCTTTCCTCGACGATCGGGGCGCCGGCCGCATCCCCGAGGGAGCCCATCGCGGCGCCGTACTCGCCGGCCCTAGCGACCAGCGCGTCTGCGTCCCCGGCTTCGAACGCCTCGGAGAACGCAGCAGCGAGCTCGGCGAGTCGGCTCATACAGTCTCGATACCGTTTCGGATCGTCGCGCTCGAGCGTTTTCACTCTTCCAACGAGGTCACTCGTCCGCGCGGCGTGGCCTGTCCACACCAGGCGAATCTCCAAGCCTTCGGGTCGGGAAACCGCGCGCGTGGAGACTCGTTCGGCCGTCCGCTCGAAGCGCAAGAAACCGCCGAAGACCGATGCGGCCACGTCAGCGCCGCTACCCTGCGGCGCGATCGAGGCATGCCCTTCGAAGGCGCACTCGAAGACCTGCTGCCGCGTCTGTCGCTCCTCGATGGCGTAGCCGTTCGCCGCGAACACGGCGCCTGCCGTTGCGGCCGCCGCTGCAGCCGACGAGCCTAGGCCGAGCTTGATCTCATCCTGATGCAGGTCGCGCGCATCCAAGCGCAGCGAGCCCTCGACCTCGCCGACTGCGGCTTGCGCAAGCGCGAGCGTCGCGTGAACCTCGGCGGTCATCGGTAGGGAACCTTCGGTCCAGGTAACGCGGACTCGTCGGTCGACCGCGGCGATGAGCGCCGGAGCTCCATCGAGGACCGCGTATTCCCCGCAGAGGAGCGCCTTTCCAGGCGCGCTCGCGCCCGAGGGCTTCACAGATGCACCTCGACATCGGGGCCCGGTTTGGCCACCCAGCTGCGGGTCACGCCCTCGGTTCGGTCAAGCGCCTGACGCACGCGGCTAGCGTCGCCCAGCGAACACAGTGCCTTCACGTGTGGGCCTGCATCCATCGTCGCCCAGACCGAGAGCCCCCGGTCCCGCAGACCGCGGATCGTAGCGAGCGCGGCGAGGGTGGCTGGGGCCCAATACATGATCGGCGGGTCGGACGTGATCGCGCAGCAGTGGAAGGCGAGCGTGCTCTGTTCCATCGCGGCGCCGAGCGTATCGAGGTCTCGCTCCTTGATGGCCCGTTTGATCTTCCGCGACCATTTTGGCGCCTGCTCGAGCCAGGCGTCGTAGTACGGAGATGTCTTCCGCGAGCGCTCCATCCCTTCAGTCGACCCGACCTTCTTCTTGCCTGGCTCGGTCAGGGCGACGACCAGGCGGAGATTCCAGTGCCCGGGTGGTGCGATCTGCCGCGCCGCGAGGTCGGCGTCGCCCCGCTCTCCAGCCGGAAGCTCGACGAAGCCGCCGTAGATCGACCGGGCCGCCGAGGCGCTCGACGCGCGGGCGAGAGCGCTGAGCCGGCGCGCGTTGAAGGGCAGCCCGGCCGCTGCAGACGCCGATACCGCCAGGGCGGCGAATCCCGAAGCGCTCGACGCCAACCCCGCCGCGGTGGGAAAATGGTTGTGGCTCGATACGCGCGCCTTGGTGCGAAGCCCGGCCTCTCGCCGAATTCGGTTGAGCATGGTGACGACCCGTTCCGACTCCGCAGCGGACGCTCGCCGACCGTCGAGTCGCACCTGATCCGACGACAGCGAGCGATCGAAGCGCACGCGCGTCTCGGTGACGAGCTGGTCGAGCGTCAGAGAGATGCTCGGCACGGCGGGAACGTTTCGCTTGACGTCGGCCTTCCCCCAGTACTTCGCTAGCGCGATGTTGGCGCAGGCTCGGGCGCTCGCTTCCATCGGGCGTTCGCTCATGCGCAGACCTTCGCAACGAAGGCGCCTTCGCCGAGAACCTCTCGCAAGCGCAGCGCTTCGTCCTGTTTCGACGCCAGAGCGAACATACAGCCGCCACCGCCGGCGCCGGTCATCTTAGCGCCCAGAGCTCCGGACCTTCTCGCGAGTTGACACATCTCGTCGAGCTTGCTGGTGCATAGCAGCAGCGAGCTGAGGATCGTGTGGTTCAAGTCGAGCAATTGGCCGAGCGCGACGTGATCGCCCGCTTCGATTGCAAACCTCGCGTTCCGAACCAGCACCTCGATTCCCTCGAAAGCCTTATTCACGCGATCGGGGTCGTCCTCGAGCTGACGCGCGACCGAAGCGACCATCTCCTTCGTGCTCGAAGACTCTCCGCTGTACCCCACCACCAAGTGAATCGGCTTGTTGGAACGAAGCGGCTCCAGCGGTTCACCTCGCCGATAGACCGCCACGCCGCCGATCGCAGACATCGTGTTGTCGATCCCAGAAGGGTTTCCGTGGAACACTCTCTCCCAGGACAGGGCGGCCTCCGCCAAGTCTTCTCGGGACCTCTCGACCCCGAGCAGGGCGTCGATCGCATCGAGCACGGCGACGCCGATCGCCGCCGAACAGCCGAGACCGGCGCCGGCGGGGAGCTCGACCCTGGCGTCCAGTTCGAGGGCCGGTCGCTCCGGGTAGAGCGCAAGCACGCTGGCGAAGGCTCGCTCGAGCGGCTCGTCTCCATCGGGGTCTGGAGCGAGCGCGAGATCCCAGGGGGCGAGCCTGAGGAGGTCCCGTTCCGCGACTTTCGCCTCCGCCGTGACGCCCCGTTCGATGCCCACCGCGATCGCCGGGCATCCATGAACGACGGCGTGCTCGCCGAGAAGGATGATTTTGCCCCTGCCGAAGCCCATCAGCTTCCCCGGTCCGTGAGTTGCCGCGTGACCTCTTCTAGCATCTGCTTTGCGTCGCGATCGAACGGGCTAGCTGCGAGGGCGCTTCGGGCCTCATCCGCCAAGACAGCCAGACGGGTCTCGACCTCGGACCCGGCGGCGTCGAGCGCCGTCGCGGCCCTGAGAACCTCCTCGTCGCTCGCGTCCGCGCGACCCCAGACGCTCTCGAGGAGCGCATTTTGCGCATCGGTCGGGCCCAGTTTTTGAAACGCCGCAACGACCGCGTTCTGCTTTCCGTGCCTCAAGTCGTCCCCGGGCTTGCCGGTCTGCTGCACGCTTCCGAAGGTCCCGAGCAGGTCGTCGCGAAGCTGAAACGCAACACCGACCGGCGCGGACCAGGCGCGAAGTGCGCTCATGCCCGCTTCGTCGACGTCGGCGAGAAGGCCTCCGAGCTCGGCGGGTCCACGGGTGGTGTAGCTTCCGGTCTTCAGGTCGTGCATGCGCTCGACGTCAGGGTCCGTCATCAGGTCGAGCTGCTGACCGGCGAAAACTTCCTTTTGGATCTTCACGAAGAGCGACAGGCCCTCGTCGCGCCGTCCATTCGGGAAACGCCCCTCGAGGAAGAGCTCCCAGCCGAAGGTCGATGCTAGGTCGCCGGCGAGGATTCCCAGGCTCGCGCCTAGGTGGTCATTGCGGTGACGCTCTTGGAAAGCGTAGTGGACAGCGGGCCCGCCCCTACGCTCACGGTCTTCGTCCATCCAGTCGTCGTGGATCAGCAAGTACGTCTGAAGGAGCTCGAGCGCCGCGCCGACTTTGATCGTCGCGCTCGGGTCGCTGACGCCGCTCGCCGCCCGGTAGGCCGCGGTCGTGACGATAGGCCGGAGCCGCTTTCCCCCTCGCATGGTGAGATCCCGTACCTCGGCCACGAGCTCGTTCGCCAGGGGAGAGAGCCCGGTCGCTTCTGCCGACTTGGAGTCGAAAAAGCGGAGCAAGACTGCGTCGACCTTCTGGCGAACGCCCGCCATCCAAGCTTCAAAATCCATTTGTCCTTGCGCCACGGTCTCAGGGTCCTTATTGCGAGCTACGTACACGGCGGGACGCTGCCGAGCAAGCAAGGCGATGGCTGCAGACATCAAGCGGAGAAAGGCCGAACACCTAGATCTGTGCGCGACCGATGAGGTGGCGTTTCGGAAGCGGACCACTTTGCTCGAGTGTGTTCGGCTCATGCACCAGTCGCTGCCGGAGACCAGCTACGATTCGGTGGACACGCGCGCGCGCCTGCTCGGCAAGGAGTTGCGTGCGCCGATTCTGATCGCGGCGATGACAGGCGGCCATGAACGCGCGGCGGAAATCAACCAGGCCCTCGCGTCGATCGCGAACGAGCTCGGATACGCGTTCGGTCTGGGGAGCCAGCGGGCCATGCAGAAGCGCCCCGAGACGAGCTGGACCTACCAGGTGCGCGAGCACGCACCCGATACGTTGATCCTCGGAAATGTGGGCGTGGTCCAAGCGCGCGACATGTCGACAGACGAGATCTCCGAGCTGCTCGCCGAAGTCGGCGCCGACGCGATCTGCATCCACATGAATCCGGCGATGGAGCTCGTGCAATCGGGCGGCGACCGGGACTTCACCGGAGGCCTAGGCACCTTTCAGCGTCTTTGGGCGGAGCTCGACGTGCCTGTGATCGCCAAGGAGACCGGAAACGGCATCAGCCGCGAAGTCGCCGGGCGGCTTCGTGCCATCGGAATTCGCCACGCGGACACATCTGGAGCCGGCGGCACCTCTTGGGTCGGCGTCGAGACTCTGCGAGCCGAGGGCGATGGGCAAGCGCTAGGCGAGGCTCTCTGGGACTGGGGCATCCCGACGGCGGCCTCGGTCCGGTATTGCGTCGAGGCCGGCATGACCACCATCGCGACGGGCGGCATCCGTAGCGGCATGGACGTGGCCCGGGCGATTGCACTGGGGGCCAGCTGTGCTGGCATCGCCCGAAACGTCTACCAGGCGTACCTCCAAGGGGGCCTCGACGGAGCCCGAGCATTCCTGCAAGGAGTCGAGCGCGAGCTTCGGTCGGTGATGTTGCTTTGTGGAGCAAGGACGATCGAAGATCTCCAAGCCGCTCCGCGGGTCATCACGGGAGAGCTCCGGGACTGGGTCGACTAACCCGCTACGGGGCGGCTCTCCGCTCAGCTTTTCTTCGGACCCTCACCCAGGACGCTGTCCTGCTGTTCCGGCGGCGGCTCGTAGCGGAGGAGATCTTCGACCCGCTCGAGCAGCTCTCCTTCGAAGTGGACCGAGAAGCGCGGCTCGAGCAGCTTCGTGCGGACACGCCAGACGACCGGATCCGCCGGGTCTCGGAGAACCACTGGCGTCGCACCCGCCAACGCCCAGGGCGAGCTGAGAATCGCGTCGGTCAGCGCCATCCGAACCTTGCCGGCGTCTCTGTAGCCCTCCAGCCGGACCACGACCTCGTGCTCCGCGTCCGCGCCCGCGTCGTAGATCATCGGTGCGCCCACCATGGCGCGATTTGGAACCGTGAGCCGGTGCCCTTGGCCGTCTCGGAGCCAGGTCGCCCTGAGCGACCGCCCCTCGACGGTCCCCTGAAAGCCGTCGCCCGAAACCCACATGCCCTTTTTCACACGTCGCTCCGCCGCGAGCACGCCGCCCGCTACTACGTCTGCGAACAGATCACGAACCGACCAGCCGACGACCAAGGCCAGGATCGCGAGGGTCCAGAGTATCCAGTTCTGGCCGCCCGGAACGAGCTGGAGAACGATCGCGAGGAGCAGGCCGAAGCCGGTGATTCTCAGGACGAACACCAGCGCGCCGAGCACGCGTCTCAACGGGATGTTCGTCGTGATCCAACTTCGCGCACGTTCGGCGAGGAACAGAACAATCCCCACGCCGAGCAACGACAGGAAGAGCGCGAGGAGCGAGCCGCCGCTCTTGGTCGGCGCGCTTGGTTCGGTCGTTCCTGGCTCGGCCGGCCGCCTGGCGAGAAACCGTGGCGGTTCCTGCCGGCCGAGCTCCGCCTCTGCCGGGGCGGGCTCGCTAGGTTCGGGACGCCGGACTTGCAGTTGCCGGGCCGGAGCCGGTTTGGGTTTCTCCGGTGCCGCTTCCGCTTCGGAGTCGCGATCCGTCCGTTCCTCGATCGTCGGGTCGAGAAGCTGTCCGGACGACGGTGCTGCGACAACCGAGACCACGGCGAGCAAGAGACAGGACAAGAAGACGCTGCGTAATGGCATCAGAGTACCCAGCCCCTCTCCGCGAAGACGCGACCGAGCACGCCCCTCAGGTGCACGGCGATCACGAAGGCACCTTCGCGCTCATCGAGCAATCCGAGGTGCGCCAGCCTGCTCAGTTGCGCTTGTGCGGTGTTTGCGTCGAGCCGGAAGAGTCGCGCCTGCCCGGCGGCGTCCATCCAGCCCTCGCGCGCGATTTGGTAGAGGTTGACCAGGATGTCGTCCGGAAGCCGTCGAACGCGCGTGTAGGGCGATGCCGGGATCGGACCAACGTGCACGATGTCGTCCTGAATGCCCCTGATCGACGCGAGCCATAGCCGGAGCGCGTCGCGGACCAGGCCACCCGTCGCGTCATGGAGCTCGTGGAAGTACTGGTCGTAGGGCCTTCGGATCCGCGTTGCACTTCTGGCGAACAGGCCTTCGATCGGTGAGCCGTCGCCTCGATCGAAGCTGTGCTCGAAGCCACCTGGCGCCATCGAGAGCATCCAGTGGAGGCCGTCTACGACGACGAGCTGACCCTCCGGCGAATCCTGGAAGATCGCG
>JBLYYU010000433.1:0-14528 GCA_048550275.1 Polyangiales bacterium | reverse complement strand
GCATCGTCGACCCGGCGGACTACGACGGCCTGCGGCGGGAACTCGCGGACCGGTTTCTGGCGGTGCGCCACCCGCGCGTCGATGGGCCTCCCAGGGCGCGCTTGGGTGCATCTTCCGATCACGATGGGCTACGACCGGTATCCGGAGCAGCTCATCGACGAGAAGACCGACCTGCTTTCGCGCCTCGTCGAACAGCGCGCTCGTTTGTTCTTCACCCACGACCACGAGGTTGCCCTCGGACGCGTTGCGCGGAACGAAAAGGGACGCTTTTCCACGGAGGAAACTTGGGCGGACCTCGTTGGCGCTCCGCTCTAAGCGCCGTGGTAGAGTAGCGCTCTCCTGGAGGAACGATGCCCGACGGCAATGGCGATACGCCCACGAGAATCGAAACGGGTGAAGAATACATCGAGAGTCTTCGCGGCCGCGATCTAAAGATCTTCCTGTTCGGAGAGCTCGTCGACGAGCCGGTCGATCATCCAATGATCCGCCCCTCGATCAACGCTGTGGCCGAAACCTACGACCTGGCGGTTCGCGAGCCGGAAATCGCCACCGTCGAATCCTCACTCAACGGCAAGCGGGTAAACCGGTTCCTGCACGTCGCGCAGAGCGCCGAGGATCTGGTTGCGCAGAACATGATGCAGCGAAAGCTGGGCCAGAACACCGGCACCTGCTTTCAGCGCTGCGTAGGCATGGACGCGTTCAACTCGCTCTACTCGGTCACCTACGAAATCGACGAGAAGCACGGGACCCCGTACCACCAGCGCCTCAAGGCTTTCCTCGAGACGATGCAGGAGCGGAACTTCGTCGTCGGCGGTGCCATGACCGACGTCAAGGGAGACCGAAGCAAGGCGCCGCACGAGCAGGCAGACCCGGATCTCTTCGTTCACATCGCCAAGCGCAACGACGACGGCATCTGGCTCAAGGGAGCCAAGGCTCACCAAACCGGTTGCATCAATTCGCATTGGATCATCGCCATGCCCACGATGCGGCTCGGCCCCGCGGACGAGGACTATGCAGTCGTGGCTGCCTTTCCAGTCGACGCCCCTGGCATCACTTACATTTACGGGCGCCAGTCCTGCGACACGCGAAGCATGGAGGGCGGCTCGATCGACGTCGGGAATGCGCAGTATTCCGGTCAGGAGGCCATGGTCGTCCTCGACGATGTATTCGTGCCTTGGAGCCAAGTTTTCATGGATGGAGAACACGAGTTCGCCTCCATGCTCGTCGAGCGGTTCACCTGCTATCACCGCCGCAGCTACGTCTGCAAAACCGGCGTCGGCGACGTCCTCATCGGCGCGGCCGCTCAAGTCGCCGAGTATAACGGCGCCGACAAAGCGTCTCACGTCAAGGACAAGCTCGTGCAGATGACACACCTGAACGAGACGATGTACGCTGCCGGCATCGCATCTTCCCATCAAGCACAGGCTACGAAGTCGGGCTGCTACTTGAACGACGACATGCTCGCGAACGTCTGCAAGCACCACGTCACGAAGATGCCTTTCGAAATGGGCCGTCTCGCCCAGGACCTCGCTGGCGGCCTCGTGAGCACCGCGCCGTCCGAAAAGGAGCTCAAGCACCCTGAGCTTCGAGCCCTTCTCGAGAAGTACCTCAAGGGTCGAGCCGACGTCCCAACCGAGGCCCGAATCCGCGTTCTCCGTCTGATCGAGAACATGACGATGGGCCGAAACGCGGTCGGCTACTTGACCGAGTCGCTGCACGGCGCGGGTTCGCCGCAGGCGCAACGCATTCAGATCGGCCGGCGAGCAGAGCTCGACTTCAAGAAGGCACTCGCGCGCCGCTTGGCCGGTATCGATAAGCCGGAGGAAGGCTAGCCGCTTCAGTCTCGCGTCAGCACGAAGCGATACCTCACGTCGTTGCGACGCAAACGATCGAGCGCGCTGTTGACCTCACTCATCGGAAGCGTCTCGACCTGAGCGCCAACGCCATGGCGAGCTGCGAAGTCGAACATCTCGCGCATCGCTGCGCGCCCGCCGATTGGGCTCGAAGTGATCGTGCGACGACGAGCCATCAGCATGCCTGTTGGAACGCTGACCGGTTCGGCAAGGGCACCTACGAACGACAGCACGCCGTTCGGACGCAGCGCGCTGATGTAGCGCTTCCAGTTCAAGCTATGGTTCACCGTCGAGATGATCAGGTCTAACGATTCCCGCTGCGCCTTGAGCGCCGCATCGTCGACGCTGGAAACGAAATGATGCGCACCATGGCCCCGCGCCTCTTCCTCTTTCGCCGCGGTCGACGAGAACGCGGTCACTTCACAACCGAGTGCGCGCGCGAAACGGAGCGCCAGGTGACCGAGACCACCAATGCCGATCACCCCTACTCGGCTCTGGGGGCGCGCATGCTGCCGAAGCGGTGAGTAGACCGTGATCCCGCCACAGAGCAGCGGGGCAGCGACTTCGGAGTTCAGGGATTCGGGAATCGCGAACGCGAAGCGCCCATCGACCCGGACGCTCTCGGCAAAGCCGCCGTGCCGCCCAACGCATGTCTCCTCGATGTCCGCGCAGAGGTTCTCGTCGCCGCGCTCACACCATTCGCATCGCAGGCAGCTTCCGCACTGCCAGCCGACACCGACACGCTGTCCGAGCTCGAGATGGCCGACGAGGGCGCCTTTCTCCGCGACCGTCCCAACGATCTCGTGGCCTGGAATCAGGGGGTATTTGCTGCTCATCCAGTCGTTGTCGATCAAATGGAGATCGCTGTGGCAAATCCCGCAGTGGGTGATTTGGATTCTCACGTCGTTCGGCCCCAGCGGCCCCGGCTCGTAGTCGAACGGGCTGAGGGCGGCCCCGGCTTCTGGAGCGGCGTAGGCATCGACGCCGTCGGGAGTTTGGCTTCTCATCGTCCTGGACCTGTAAGCGCTAGCCTGCTCGCGTCAAATTGAATAGATTACGGCTGATGCGACGGTGGGGAAGCATCTGGGTGGCGGGCGCGTGCTTGGCAGCATTGTCCCAGGGCTGCGACCGCGACGCGACCGCAGAGACTTCGACCAGCCAAGTCGAGGGGAGCGACGCGAAGGGTGGCGCCAACCAGGCGACATCGGCGCGCCGCGGGGCAGACAGGCCGATTGATCGGGAAGGCGTGTTTATCGGTTCTTTCGAGCTGGCCGACGATCCCGTGGTCGACGGGGACACGATTCGCGTGAAGCGAGTGGAGAAACCGCTCCGGCTGCTTTCCATCGACACAGAAGAGAGATTTCACGGTCCGCGGGACCGCCGGGCGGCCGAAAAAGACTTTGCCGCCTACCTGAAACGCAAGCGAGCTGACAAGAAGCGGCCACAGAAGCCCGGAACGCCAATGGGCGAAGCCGCAGTCCAGTTCGCGGAGGAGTTCTTCCGAGGTGCCGAGACCGTGCGGCTGCAACGGGACATCGGCAACGAGATCTACGGGCACTTCGGGCGCCCTCTCGCCTACGCATCCGTCAAGAAGAACGGTCGCTGGACAAGCTACAACATCGAGTGCGTTCGCGCTGGGATGAGCCCCTACTTCACGAAATACGGCTACTCACGCCGACTGTACAAGGAGCTCATGCTCGCCGAAACCGAAGCTCGGGAGGCGCAGCGAGGTATATGGGCCCCCGATGCGCAGAGCTACGGGGACTATGACGAGCGGAAGGCCTGGTGGAACGCGCGAGCGGATTTCATTCAGGCGATCGAGCACGAAGGTCGCCAGCGAGACGACTACATCTTTCTGAACCGAGCCGGCGCGCTCGACGAGCTCGAGCAGCACGTCGGTAAGGAAGTGACGGTTCTTTCGACCATCGATGAGATACGGCACTTCAAAGGCCTCGCCCGCGTCAACCTCTACGCGACACCGAAGAGGGCCTTCCCAGTGATCTTCTTCGACAAAGCCGTCTTTCGCCAGACCGGCATCGAGGACTACTGGCGGGAACCCGTGAAGGTTCGGGGCAAGGTCGAACGATACGAGAAGGGCGACTACCGCACGCTGCAAATCGTCGTCGCGGATCCGGCGCAGGTAGTTCTTCCAACCCTGCCCGACCCTCCCTAGGAAACCCCGGAACGCCTCGACCGATAACGCCCGCAGAACCAACGGGCGGAGGTCGGGATGACAGGTAGTAGAATTTGGAAGTGCTGGGCAACGTGCTTGGCACTGTTGGTCGGAGGTTGCGCACGTGAAGAGCTTGCGGTCACGTTCGCCTGCGAAGAAGTCGAAGCGGGCGACCTCGTCATCACCGAGGTGCACGCCAACCCGGATGGCAGCGACGGTGCGAACGAATATATCGAGCTCTTCAACAGCAGCGGCGTCACGCTGACGCTCGATGGGCTCACGTTGTCGTCGAGTCGCTCAGACGGCGGCGGCGCAAAGACTCACCGCCTTTTCGACGCTTCGATCGCCGCCGGTGACTACCTGGTACTCGGCAACGCGTCGCCGGAATCCATGCCAGCGCATGTCGACTACAGCTACGGCGAGGCCCTAGGGGGCTTACGGAACTCCAACGCGCGCCTTTCGATCTATTGCGGCGAACGCCTCATCGACAATGTGGAGTACGAGCGAACCTCGGACGGGCGCTCCAACGAACTGGACGGTCGATTTGCGCCCGATCCATCGCTCAACGATGACGCGAGTCACTGGTGCCCGACCCCGGAAGGCGTCGGCGAGATCACCCCGGGCAGTTTTGGCACTCCGGGTGCGGCTAACAGCCGCTGCGTAGTCGAAGAGATCGAAGACGGCTGCCTCGAAGAGGGCGTTCGGCGCGCGATCGACAGTCCAAGGCCTGGGGCCGTTCGTATCACTGAATGGATGGCGAATCCGAAGGGCGCGGACGCGGAGTTCGAATGGGTTGAAGCCCTCTTCGCGGACGAAACGGACCTCAACGACTTCCAGCTCGGCGTTTCGCCGGACAGTCTGAAGAGGGTCATCAACGACGAGACCTGCTTTCCCGTCGACGCGGGAGGACGGGTCGTCTTCGGGGCGAGTCCGGCGGCGGCTCCCCGCGTCGACGCGGAGCTGAAGTCGAGCTTGGGCAACTCCGGGCCAAGGAGCGTCCTGGTCGGCGTCGGCGGCGAGATCCTCGATCGCGTCGACTACGAGGAGACTGCCGAAGGCGTTGCGTGGCAAATCGATCCGGACGGCGAGCTCTGCCTGGCGCCCCTCGACAGCGAATACATCGATGGGAACGCCGGATCCCCTGGCGAAGCCAATCCGTTCTGCCCGCTTTCGCTCGGCCCCGGGAGGTGTTTCGACGAGGGACAACCCCGAGCGATTGTGAGCCCGGGTCCCGGGGAAGCGCGAATCACCGAATGGATGGCCAACCCGCGCAGCTCCGACAGCCGCAGCGGCGAATGGGTCGAGGTTCGATTCGACGTCAGTGCCGACATGAACGGGCTGTCGATCTCCGACCTCGCCTCCGACGGTGCACCGATCGAGGGCGATGATTGCCTCGAGGTGCCCGCCGGGACCCACCTGCTCTTTGCGCGAAACACTGACCCTCTTGAGAATGGCGGTCTCGAGCACGTGACGGCAGAGCTTCCGGTGTCCCTGAACAACAGCAAGGAAACGATCCGCCTGAGCGTCGATGAGAGGGTCATCGACTCGGTGAGCTACGAACGCTCGAATGCCGGCGTGGCAACGCAGCTCGACGAGATCGGGAACGTTTGCGATGCGACGCAAGGCTATGGGGACGGTGATCTCGGCACGCCTGGCGCCGCGAACCCCCCGTGCGCCTGAGACGGGCGCTTGGTTTCACATGCTGCCTCCTGGCGCTGTCCGGCCACGCGTCGGCGGTGCAGTACGAGATCTTCATCGACATCGAAGCGGAAGAGGACCTGTACGACCTCTTGGCTACCGAGCAGATCTCGGAGGCCTCGTTCGATGCGCTTCTTCTTCTCCATCAAACGCGGGTCGACATCAATCGCGCGGGACGGCAGGAGCTCTACCTGCTTCCAAACCTGAGCTACTCGGAGGTCGACGTGGTGCTCGCGTACCGCGACGCTGCCGGAGTGATCGCCGATCTCGATGAGCTTGCCCAAGCCGGCGTCCTCGGGGCGAAACTCGCAAACTCGATACGCGCGTTCGTCCTCGTTCGCGATCCGAACCCCGCAAGCCACGAAACCAGCGGGATGCTGCGCGTTCAGTCGAGATGGACCGGCCGCAATGATCGGCTCCCGCCAGCCTCCGCAGTTCAAGCGAGGGTCGCGGCTATCGGAAACCTGGATGTCGCTTTTGCGGGTGTGCTCACTCGCAATCGCTTGCGCCGCGTTCGATGGGATTCGAGCAGAAGCGCGCTCAGCGTCTCGGCGGAGAGCGTGAGGTTTGAAGTTCCGAAGGTCTATGCCGAGTGGGAGGATGAGGACTGGGAGATCGTCGTCGGAACGTACCGTATCGGATTCGGGCAACGTCTCACCTTCGACGTCACCGGGCAAGTCTCGCCCAATGGCTCGTTTGGTGACTACGAGCTCCGGCGGGACAACGAGCTCGAGCGGCGTTGCCGGCGAGCGGTGGGCGAGCTGCCCGCATCGCCCTGCCCGGGTCTGCGCGAGGTACGCGTCACCCCGGATTTCGACTGGACCAACCGATTGAGCGGCGCGGCCCTGGGGCTGAAGAGGCTGACGCTCGGGCGGGGTTGGCTCCAGGGCTACGCTTGGGGCTCGTACCAGATTCACCGCGCCTCGAGCATTGAGCTCGTGGACGCAACGGCCTGTGATGACCCCCGGCGAAACGGCGATCCAGCGTGCGCGGCGCCGACGGTCTACGTGCGCAGCCGCGACCCGAGCCGGCCCTCGAGCGAAGCCAGCATTGCGACACTGCCGATCATGTACGCGGAGGGTCTGGCGGGCGCGAACCTGAGCTATTTCTGGAACCGCCGCTCGCACGTCGGAGTGACGGGCTACGGCTCGGCGCCTCGCTGGCTGGTTCGAGGCACGACCCTCGGGTTTCAGGAGTTCGCCCAGAAGCCGTTTGGCGGACCCTTCGGAGCTCTCGGCCTCGACGCCGCGTTCGGCTTTCGGTCTCAGGACTTCTTCGTAGAGCTGGCACGAAGCTTCGATACTGAAAAACGTAACGGAGGTTACGCCGCGGTCGTTCGAAGCGTCAGGGCGCTGGGCAGCAGCGAGATCGATTTGTCGCTGCGGTACTACGGGGCCGACTACGCCAATCCCTACGCCAGGCCGATCTCGGCACCAGACGAGCTCGGGGGCCTTCGCGCACGAGACGAGACCGGGATCCGTCTGCGAGCAACTGCGAGTCTGAATCGAAACGTAGGTCTGCGAGCCATCCTCGACGGTTGGCGCGCGCTGTCGTCCGGACAGCTCAACGCGCTCCTCTTCACTCGAGTCGAGTGGCGGGCCACGCCCTCCGTTCGCTGGGCGTCCTGGGTCGAGTACCGAAACACGGGCGCGCAGCGCGTCACTCTAGCCACCCGACTCATGTTCCAACCGCTGCGTGCGGTCGCGTTATCGGGGCAACTGCAGTATCGCTGGGGCGGAAGACTTGGCAGCGACCGGCTTCAGCAGGACCTCGCCGCGATTGTCGATCTCACGACCCGGCCGATCGAGCTTCTCCGACTGCGAGTGCGTGTCCGATACGATTTCGATGACGTCTGGAACAATCATCGGCTTCCACAAACGCTCTGGTTCTACTCGGACACCTCAATCACAGTCCGAGAACGGGACCTCCTACGGTGCCGATACGACTTCCGAGTCTTTCTCGACGAGCGCGAGTCCACGCTGGCGCGGGATCCTAATCCAGAGCATTGGCTCTGGGTCGAGTACGTGTTTCGATTCTAGATCCCTGCTCGCTGCCTAGTCGCAACATCGCATCCGCGCGCGCGACCTGGATCTGCACCCGGCGAGAGCGGGCATCACGGAGCGCGGTCCTGGCATCCGCTACCGCTTCAATGCCGCCGGCGCCGAGCTCGAAGCTGGTCTGCGCTTGCTCCACGCGGGTCTCGGAGACCGATACGAGACTGCTGGCCAGCGCGAGCTGCTCTTCGGCGTTCTCACGATCGCTCAACGCCTGATCCTTGTCTTCGCCCCGGCTCAGTCTTGCGTTTCGGGCTCGCGCGTCGAGCTCGCTCGCCTGAGCGTCGGCAGCGCGCGCCAGGGCCAGCGCGCGGCCTCCGTCCCAGAGAGGGACCGCTAGGTTCAGGCCAACGCGATACATCGGGAACACCCGCTCATTTACGCCTGCGACGCCTGTCTGTCCGACTACGGCGAGCACGGGCACTCGGCCCTTGCGGTGCATTCGCGCCTCCTGCTGGGCTGCGTCCCGTTGCCTCTCGAACGCCTCGACCTCCCATTCCGGGTCAGAGGCGTGTTCGAGCGAGTCGAGCTCGAGCAACGAATCATCCGGTTCGGCGTTCGCGTCGAGCTGAGTTCCTACCGCCGACTCCAGGAGCTGTTTTGCAGCGCCGACTCTTGCTTTCGCGTCGGCGGCGACGAGACCCGCTTGGAGCTCCTCGTAGCGCGCCGTCGCAAGCTCGGCGGGCGCACGATCCCCATCCGCAACTCTGACTTCGATTCGCTCCCGCTGCGCCTTCGCCTCCTCCGAAGAATCTACCGCCAGCTCATGCGTGAGGTGCCTTGCGATCCAGTCCAGGTATGCAGCGCGTACCATCGTAAGCACCATCTCGCGGGTAGCTCCGGAGCTCGCCTCGGCAGCGGCCCGGTAGGCTTCGGCCGCTCTGATCGCCGCTCGATTTTGGCCGTCGTAAATGGGCGCCCGCATGTCGATCGTGCCTTCATATCGGAAGTTCGGGCGAAAGGCCGTGCTCTCCGTGACCGTCGGGGAGGCTCTGACGTTGACCTCCCGGCCATCGACCGTCCGAATGCGCTCGATGTCGGAACCCGGAGCGACCACGCCCGAGATGTTCATCCAGAACGTCGGCATCTTTCCCGCTCTGGCCGCATCGACTCGAGCGCCCGCTTGCGCCGAGCCGGCCTCTGCGGCCTCCCAGTTCGCCTGATTCTCGAGCGCGAGCGTCTCGAGCTCCGCGAGCGTCACGACCTCCGCCGATGCCTCCAAGGGCGCCAGCAGGGTGGCGAACACGACGAGCAGCGCGGTGGCGTCGCCCTTCCAATTGCAGACCAGTTCCATGTTCCACCTCATTCATGGCGCAACGCCTCGATGGGCTCGAGTTGCGCTGCGCGTCTCGCGGGCAGGTACCCGAAGGCCACGCCCACGGCGGTGCCGAAAGCAGCGGCCCCCACCATCGTCCATAGCGACAAGCCGCCCGACCAGGCCATGGCCCGCGCGACCATGGTCGACGCGAGCCAACCAAGCGCGACGCCAGCAAGCGAGCCCGTAAACGACAAGACCACGGCCTCAGCCAAGAACTGCACCAGTATTTGTCTAGGCGCAGCGCCGATCGCAGAACGGATGCCGATCTCTTGCGTACGCTCGGCTACGGAGACCAGCTGAATGTTCATCACTCCGATGCCCCCCACGAGCAGTGATACAGCCGCGATCCCGATTAGCAGGCCGGTCAGGATCGTAGACACGAAACGCGCAAGCTCGGCGGCTTGCGCTGGACTTGCCATTCGGAAGTCGTCTTCTTCGATGTCGGCAAGCCGATGCGAACGCCGCATGATAGGCACGGCTTCGACCATCGCGGTCTCGAGGAGACCCAGGTCCCGCACCTGAACCATCAGTTCGTGGTAGCCGATGGGCATGCCGAGAAACGCCTCGTACGTCGTCGCCGGGATGAGGACGATCTCGTCCATGTCCTCGCCGGTCGTCTGCTCACCCTTGGACACCAGCACTCCGATGATTCGGCAAGGAAGATTGGAGCCAATAGTGATGGTTTGACCGACCGGATCGCGACGACCGAAAAGCTGCCGCGCTACGGTCGTCCCGATCACTGCGACCTTCGCGCGCTGCCGGACGTCGGTCGCATCGAACATCCCGCCCGTCTGCATGGGCCATTCGCGAATGTGAACGAAGTCCGGCATCGTGCCGGTCACCTTGGTGGGGAAGTTCCGGTGTACCGACTTCACGTTCTGCACCTCGGTGATCCTAGGGACTACGCGCTCGATGCTCATGCCGTCTCGCAGCAGCGCTTCGACATCAGCATCGGTAAGTGGGCGCGCGTTCCCGCCGAAATCGCGACGGTTCATGTTGGTCCAGATGTAGACGACTCGCGTGCCTAGGATCTCGAACTGCTCCATCACCGAGCTTCGCGCGCCCGTCCCGAAGCTCACCATGGCGAGAAAGGCGCCGACCCCGATGGCGAGGCCGAGCATGGTCAGCACCGTTCTTCCGGGATTGCGGACCGCGGTCCGGACCGCACGCCCGACTACCTCGCTACGCGTGCGCGGCATGCCGCCCCCCTTCGGATACGATCTTCCCATCGCGCAGGTAGACCTGGCGGTGACAGAACTCGGCGACCTCGGGGTCGTGGGTCACGATCATGAGGGTGAGTGCGCGTGCCTCGTGGATTTCGAGAAGCAGCTCCATCACCTCGTTTCCGGTTTTGGTATCCAACGCCCCAGTCGGCTCGTCGGCGAGCAGAAGTCGCGGCTGGCCCGACACAGCGCGAGCGATCGCTACGCGTTGCTTCTCACCGCCCGATAATTGCGAGGGCCGATGGCTGAGCCGATGGCCGAGCCCCACGCGCTCGATGAGCTCGACGGCTCGCGCCTCACGCTCCTGACGGTCCACTCCCGCGTAGTAGAGAGGTAGGGTCACATTCTCGAGCACGGTGTGATCCGAGATCAGATGGAACGATTGGAAGATGAAACCGATGTAGTTGAGGCGGACCCAGGCCCGCTCGCGCGAGCTGAGAGTCGAGACGTCCCGACCACCGAGCGAGTACGAGCCCTTCGACGGGCCATCGAGACAGCCGAGAATGTTCATCAAAGTCGATTTGCCCGACCCGGATGGACCCATGAGCGCGACGATATCCCCGGCGTCCACCGTGAGGCTCACGTCGTCGAGCACGGGCGTCGACATGTTTGGGAACTCCTTGCGAATGCCTTGGGCTTCAATGATCGAAAACCCGCTCATCGATGCCCTCGGAGCGAGAGCGACGGAGCCGCTGTACCGCTGTCGCCGTCCAGCGCCAGGCCGATCGCGATCTGTTCGTCGACCTGAAGGGTGCCGCCTTCCGCGGGACGCACCTCGGTGAGCGCGCCGTCGGACAGACCGACTTCGACAGGAACCTCCTCGAGCTCCGTGCCCCGGACTCGCCACACACGGCTTCGGGCGGGCGCGTCCGGCGCTCCTTCCGGAGTGAACCGCAGCGTCGCCTCGCGTACCGCCAGAACATCGTCGACCTGCGCGACCTTGATTCGAACCTGCGCCGTCATCCCAGGAAGAAGAGCGTGATCCTCGTTCTCCACGCTGAGCTTGACCCGATAGAAGATCGCGCCGTGTTCGGTCATCGGGTCCGGGCTAATGTGCTCGACCTTCGCCTCGAACACGCGGCCAGCGTGCGTCGGCACCTCGAACTTGGCCGTGAGGCCGAGTGACATCTCGCTGATGTCCGCCTCACCGATCGGCGCTACCACCCGCATCTCGTCGAGCGGCGCACCGATTCGGAACAAGCGCGTCTGCGGCCCCACGACCATGCCCGTATGGGGAGGAACTTCGAGCACCAGCCCTGCCCGGGGCGAGACGATCTCGGTTTGATCCCGCTCGCGACCCCGAAGCGATGCGCGCTCCTCCGCGGCCGATCGCTCCGCCCTTGCCGCCCGTAGTGCCGCTCGCGCCTTACTGGTCTCCGAGCGTGCCGCTTCGAGTGCGCTGGCGCTTGCCAGACCCTTCTCAGCTAGGCGCTCGCTACGTGCCAGAGATCGACTTGCCCGCTGAGTCGATGCCTCCGCCTCGGAGACATTGGCGCGCGCGACTTGCAACTCTGACCGCGCCACCATGAACGCCACCTCCGCGGAGACCTTGTCCAGGCGTGCCAGGAGCTGCCCCTCCTCCACCTCGTCGCCCGGACGCACGACAACTTCAACCAGTTGCCCTTTGACCGGCGCCGGGACTTCGACTTGTTCGGTGAGCTCGAGGCTCCCCGTTACCCGAATCTCTTTAACGATGGAAGCCTCGGTGACCTGCGCGGATCGGTACGGGCTGCCTTCCGGTCGCCGGGTCAGAAAGTAGACTCCGATTGCCACGGCGACGAGCGCGAGCGCGACGACCAGAAGCAAGATGCGATTCCGAGACGCGTCCAGTTTCGGGATCTCTAGTTTCTCACTCGCGGGTGTCTCGGTCTCTTGCATATCTGCTCTATCAACTACGCCGCAGAACGGGTTGACGCCAGCGCCGGCACGAACGACGAACAGACGCAAAATTGGCGCCACGACGGACGCTGACATCGGTCCGATCCGGCGCTACTGTCCCGAGCATGGGAAATTTCGCGGAGAAGATGGAAGTCGCGCGCGTGCTTTACCGCGCTGGCGTGCTGAAACCGATTCGACCCGACAAGACGATTCGCATCGTGCGAGCCTTGAAGGGATGGGGGAAGTCCCCGGCTGCCGGCTTCATCGCTCTCGCCATTCGCCAGCCGGATACCGTGGCTGTGATCGACGACGAAGGCGCGGCCAGCTTCGACGAAGTGAATCGGCGCTCGAATGCGCTCGCCCGCGGCCTTCGCGAGGCGGGCGTTTCCCCCGGCGACGTGGTCGGCCTCATGTGCCGCAATCACCGTCGTTTCGTCGAGACAATCCTGGCTTGCAGCAAGGTCGGCGCGAACTCCGTCTTGATGAACACCATGTTCGCCGCGCCACAACTGACCGAAGTCGGCCGCCGCGAGAACGTGACAGCGCTGCTTTACGACGAAGAGTTCACGGATCTGCTCGAAGGCCTTCAGGGGATGTCACGGTTCGTCGTCTACGGCTCGGGCGACGACCCGAGCGTCGAAGACCTGATCTCGAGTCACGCCGACCACAACCTGGACCCACCGAACATCGAGTCGCGATTCACCATGCTCACGTCGGGGACGACGGGCACGCCGAAGGGAGCGAAGCGCGGCTCGCCGAAGGGCATGATGCCGATTGCCTCGATGCTGTCCGCTCTTCCGCTCAAGACCGGAGAGCGAACCATGATCGCCGCCCCTCTGTTCCACTCCTGGGGTCTCGGTCAGTTTCAGCTGGGGTTCATCCTCGGCACGACTTACGTGCTCACCCGCCGATTCGATCCCGAGGCGACCTTGCGCGCGGTCGCGGAGCACAAGTGCACCTCCCTGGCGGTCGTGCCGATCATGATGCAGCGCATTCTCGCGCTGCCCGACGAGGTGAAACGCAAGCACGACTTGAGCTCGCTTCGGGTCACTGCGGCAAGCGGCTCGGCGCTCCCTGGCCATCTGGCGACCGAGTGGATGAACGACTTCGGCGACAACCTGTACAATTTCTACGGCTCGACCGAAGTCGCGATGGCCTCGATTGCTTCTCCGGAAGACATGCGCGCCGCACCCGGGACAGCCGGCAAACCGCCACTTGGAACCGTCGTGAAGATCCTCGACGGCGACGGAAACCCGCTACCGACGGGCCAAACCGGCCGAATCTTCGTGTCCAATGCGATCTCCTTCGAAGGCTACACCAGCGGAGACGACAAGGAACGCCTCGGAGGCCTGGTGAGCAGTGGTGACGTGGGGCATTTCGACGAGAACGGGCGGCTCTTCGTCGATGGTCGCGACGACGACATGATCGTCTCCGGTGGCGAGAACGTCTTCCCGCGCGAGGTCGAGGACCTGATCGCTGCCCGCGACGACGTCGAGGAGGTCGCCGTAGTCGGTGTAAGCGACCCGGAATGGGGCCAGCGGCTCGAGGCGTTCGTTGTCCTCAAGACGGGGAGCAACCTCGGAGAAGACGCGATCAAGGCCTACGTCAAACAGGGCCTGGCGAGCTACAAGGTCCCGCGCGACGTACGGTTCATCGACGCCCTACCGCGCAACGCGACGGGCAAAGTGCTGAAACGAGAGCTCGCCTGAGCTGGGCCTAGCCGACCAGCGCGCGGAGGAACTCCTGAAGCTCGGCCTCCGTCTTGAAGGCGGCCATTTGTCCTTGGAGAACCAGTGGACCTCGTGCGTCGTCGCACCCCAAGACCTTGGGCTAGGACAGGCCCGCTAGAGCGAGCGAACCCTCCGGCGAAAGTGTTCGACGAAAGCCCGCATCGGTGCGCGCCGGCGCACGAGCTCGTTGTGCGCTCAGCATTCGTGCATGACGATCACGCCCGGTAATGGAGCGGACCTGCCGGTGTCCCAGGCCATTTAGCCTTTTGGCTTGGTTCTGCCGGCGCGATTGGAGACATCTTCGCTCCGGATCTTAGCCGCGGTCGGCTCTGCCCGGCCGACCACGACTCGGGTATGCTCCGCGGATGGAACTTGCGCGCGAACGCGCTGCATCGATCGCGATTCTGACATCAGTCCCCATGGTCGCTCAGCTGATTGCAGGGCGGGCGGTTCGCGACGCTCTATTCCTAACGGAATACGATGCTGTATATCTGCCGCGAGTGATGCTGGCCGCCGCGGCGTTGTCCCTGGGGGCGGCGGTTGCCGTCAGCCGTTTGATGCCGCTTTGGGGGCCACGCACCATAGCGGTTGGCCTCGCGCT
>JBLYYU010000432.1:0-18910 GCA_048550275.1 Polyangiales bacterium | reverse complement strand
TCTCGGGCTCGCCGTCTGCCACACGATCGTCGAGCGGCTGGGCGGGGGAATCGAGGCTGCGAATCGGGAGCAGGGCGGCGCCGTGTTCGAAGTGAGGCTGCCGGCAGCCTGAGGGGCGCGACGGCATTCGCGTCGAGGTCAGTCCGGTTGGAACGCGTTCTCGATGGCGGTCTCCTCGGCGGCTTCGGTCTCCGGGGCCACCACGGGTCGAGCCCCGAGGGAATCCCGGATCGCCTCTGCCTGCTTCCGCGTCGCGCCGGCTTCGACCAGCTGTTCTTGGCTCGCCGCAAGCACCTCTCGAAGCGATCCCAGGTTTCGGAGCAGCTTTCCTCGCGTCTTCGGGCCGATTCCGGCCACGCCGTCGAGCTCGCTTCGGAGGCGCCTCTTTCGACCAACCTTTTTTCGGAGGGCGTTCGAGGCGCGATGCGTTTCGTCGCGTGCGAGGAGCAACAGAGACAACGCGGAGCTCGCCCTGACTGGGATCGGGTTTTTCTGCCCCGGGAGAAAGACCCGATCGCCTTCCTCCTCGCCGGTCGCGCTGGTCCGAGGTTTGGCCACCGACGCGATCTCGAGGTCGGGGACGCCGACGTCCTCGCGGGCGCGGGCCGCGACGCCGAGTTGACCCTTGCCGCCGTCGACGACGAGAAGGTCTGGCAGCTCCCAGCCCTCCTCCTCGTTCTTCCCGCGTCGGAGACGCCGCATCAGAACTTCGTACATCGCGCCGTAGTCGTCCCCGCCTCCTACGCCCTTTACGCGGAAGCTTCGGTAGCGCTCCTTTGCGGGAGCGCCGTCTTGAAGCGAGACGAAGACGGCCACGGTCTCTTCGCCTCCGCTATGCGAGATGTCGACGCACTCGATTCGCCGCGGAAGCGATGAGAGCCGGAGCTGCTTCTGAAGCTCGGTGAGTCGCGCCTCGACATTTTCGCGGGCTCGCTCCTTTTCGCGGAAGGCGTGCTCGGCGTTCTCTTGGGCCAGCTCGAGAAGCTTTGCTTTTGCGCCGCGCTTGGGCTCCAGGATCTGCACACGGCGCTTTCGTCCTTCGCTCAGCAGCTCTTCGAGCGCCTCGCTCATCTCGATCTGGACCGAGACCAGGATCTCGTCCGGCAAGCTGGGATGCTCGGCGTAGTGCTGCCGGAGAAACGCGCCGAGCATCTCGTCGTTAGGCACGGCAACACGCCGCAATGGCAGCGTCCGGACTGCGAAGAGTCGGCCGCCTCGCATGCTCAGCACTGCGACTTCGACCTGATCACCTTCACGATGAAAGCCGATCACGTCCTGGTCGGACTTCTGGACGCCGGCGACGCGCTGCTCTTCACGCGCTCGCTCTACGGCGCGAATTTGATCCCGATAGATCGCCGCGCGCTCGTATTCGAGCTCCTCGGAGGCGCCCCCCATCCGCGAGCTCAAGTCCCGGACCAGCTCGTCGTGCCGGCCGTCGAGGAAGCGTGCGACATTGGCGACCTGTGCTCGATACTCGATCTCGTCGACGTCGAGCACGCATGGCGCTGGGCATCGCTTGATCTGATGTTGGAGGCAGGGTCTCGAGCGCATTCGAAGCTCGACGTCCGTGCAGGTCCGCAACTGGAAATAGCGATTCACGAGGCGAAGCGTTTGTCTCGCGGCAGTCGCCGAATGGTACGGCCCGAAGTACTGTGCGCCGTCCGGCTTAGGGCGACGCACCACCTCGAGCCTTGGCCAATCGCGCTTCGGGTCCAGCCGGAGTGAGAGGTACTCCTTGTCGTCACGAAGCTTTACATTGTACTTCGGTTGGTGTGATTTGATGAGCTGGTTTTCGAGCAGCGCCGCTTCCTTGTCCGTGTGCGTGACGAAGGTCTCGATGTCTGCGAGCTCACGTTCGAGCCGGCTCACGAACGCGCGCAGGTCGCTCGAACCGGGCAGAAAATAGCTTCGGACTCGGCTCCTCAGGCTTCGCGCCTTGCCGACGTAGAGCACCTTGCTGTCTGCGCCACGGAATACGTAGACCCCCGGTGAAGCCGGAAGCTTGTCGAGCTTGCGCTGTGCGGCGTCGGCGAGCACGTCGATCCTATACCACTCCGGCGGGCTCCGATCGCCCCGCGCTCACGCGACGCGGATTAGGCGCTCATCGGTGACGACCAGGTCGACAGACCTGTCGAAAGGCAGCTCTGGAATCTCGGAAATCAACTGAAAATCATAGGCGACAGCGCAGGTGCAGGCCTTCGTCAGCAGGGGCAGTAGCTGGTCGTAGTAGCCACCGCCATATCCGATTCGAAATCCGCGCGGGTCGACAGCCAGGGCGGGAACGAGCGCGAAGTCGATCTCGTTGGGCTCTACGCGCGATGCTGAGTCCGGCGGCTCAGGCACGGAGAACGCGCCATCGACGAGCAGTGTATCCGGCTCGACGAGGTGCAAGCGAAGAGAGTCGCCGACAACGCGCGGCAAGGCTACGCGCTTCCGCGCGCTCCAAACGATCTCCATGATCGGCCGCGTGCGCACCTCGTTCCGGATCGATGCGAAGCTGAGAATCGTCGTCGCCTGCTCGAGCTCTGCCAGCGCGACGACGCGCTCTCGTATCGCAGACGAGCGTGCGTCGCATGCGGATGCAGGAAGTGCACTGCGAACGGTTCGCATCTGACTTCGGAGCGCCCGCTTTGCGCGTCGACGGAGCTCGGCTTCGGCGCGCTCCGCCTCGTCCTCGCTCACGGCTCGATCTGTTGCGCGAGCTCGGCGTCCGCTTTCAGACGCTGATCGATTCGTCGAATAGCCGTGCTGACGACCTGTCGAGTATTCGCTTCGACCTTTTCGCGCTGCCGTTCCGACGCAACCAGCTCTTCGGCGAGACCGAGCGCGACGACCGCGAGGAGCTGCGCTGGTGAAGCCGCCCGAGCGGCCTTCGGCCCAAGAGCCTGGACCCGTTCATTCACGATGTCGGCTAGACGTTGAAGGTATGTTTCGTCGGCGTCCGCAGACATGCGGTAGCGGGCGCCGGCAATCTCGATCTGAACGTTGCGCTTCACAGTTGCCGGGAAGGTAGACCTCCACCTCCTTTGGCGTCAAGGTAGGACATGCACACTCATCCCCTCTAGGTTCCGTTCCGATCGGAATCCGACTACGAGGGTTTATGAGTCGGGGGGCAGGCGTGTTATGTTTGATCCCCAGGGGACAAGTGGGGTCATGATCAAGGTTAGTTGCCCGTCATGTGATGCGTCTTACGACGTGGACGAGCACCGATTGCCCGATAACGGGCTTCGGATGCGCTGCCCGAAATGCAGCGAGAGCTTTCAAGTCCACAGAGATGGCTCGACAGCGAAAGCCGGCGGCGGAGCCGCGCCGGCTGGCGCGAGCCCCAAGCGCGCAAAACGAACCAAGCTCGGCCCGGGCAAAGAGGTTCCGCCTCCTGTGCCAGCGGCAGTCATCAAGGCGCAGCACTCCGATTTGCCCATGCCCGCGGCTGAAGTCGACCTTCCCGCGCCCCTTTCTGGGCAAACAGCTCCGGGTTTCGCCGATCTGCCTGCTCCGGCCGACACCGGCTTCGATGACCTCCCGGCGCCCAAACCTCGCGGAGGCGCCTCCAATTTCGACCCTTTCGCGGACCTCGACTCTGCAGACCTTCCCGCGCCGAAATCGGCCGACCTCCCTGCACCCAAACCTCGCGGAGGCGCCGCCGATTTCGATCCGTTTGCGGACCTCGACTCCGCGGACCTTCCGGCCCCGAAATCGGTCGACGTCCCGGCGGGGAAGGGCGGAGCCGCTCCGTCCGGCTTCGATCCCTTCGCGGATGTGGACCTTCCGGCGCCGATGTCCACGGCCGGGGGCACTGACCTTCCCGCGCCGCTCAGTCGCTCGCTCGGTCCCGAGTTCGATCTCCCGGCACTCAAGGAAGGAGTTCCGGCGTCCGAAGAGGTCGATCTGCCGATGGCGCTCACCGACGCCGAGCTCCCAACGCCGCTCGCAGGCTCCAATGTCCCGGCCCCGATCTCGCTCGACTCGGACTTGCCGATGGCGAGGGACCAGCAGGACCTTCCGATTGCCCGCGATGATTTCATGGACCTGGAGCTCGATGGCCCCGAGCGCGCCCACGGTACAGGGCCGATCGAGCTCGATCTCCCGGATGGCGGGGATCTCGTGCTCGAAACCGATATCAATGCCCCTCCTCGGGTGCCCGGCCCCCCGCCCCTTGGCCCGCCGGGTGCCGACGATCCCATGGATCGGGACTCCGCAGAGCTGAAGCTTCCGGAGTCCACCGGCCTCGATGATTCCGAGTTCCCCGCCGACGATGGGGACGGGGTCCACCGCATGCCGCGGGTCGGTTCAATCCCCGAGTTCCAGGCGGTGTCCAAGCGTGAACGCAAAAAGGTGTCACTCAAGCCACCGGTCTGGCTGCTCAAGGCCATCGGAGGGCTCGTTGCCTTGGCGCTCATTCTGGGCGCTGGCTTCTACCTCGGAACGACCAAGTACGGTGTTTTCGGGATCCACTTGGTGGAGCCCTATCTTCCGGCCTCTGGCGATCCCGCTTCGGCTGCTCGAGCGATCGAGACGGCGGAAGAGATCGCCCGTTCCGATACCTACACGGATGCGCGCCAGTCGCTTTCGAAGCTTCACTTGGCTCGCTCGAGCGCAAGCCTGAACCGCGCACTCGCGGCGAGGACGCTTCTGCACGAGTCGTACTTCATCGTTCGCTACGGACAGGACATCGAAAGCGCGTCGGTCGCTGACGAGCTTCGAATGCAGCTGCAACGAAGGGGTGACGAGGCGCCGCGGGTTCACGTGGCTCTTGCGGCAGACGCGCTTCGCAACGGAGATACTCAGGCTGCCAAGGCAGAGCTCGCGCTCGCCTCGCAGGATGACCCGGCGGATGTATACGTCGATCTGCTCGCCGGCGAGCTCGGCTTCGAATCCAAGGACCTCCCCGCGGCGCTCGCCGCCTTCGATAGGGCTTCGCAGAAGAGTGACGACGCACGGGGTCAGTGGGGCCTTGCGCGCGCGTACCGAGCGCTCGGGAAGACCGCCGAGGCCATCGCGGCCGCCAAGGCCACGCTTGCGCTCAGTCCGAACCACGTCGGAGCGCGGGTTGCCATTGCCAAGGGGCTTCTCGCCGATGGCGAAGTCGACGAGGCGTACGAATTGCTTCAGATCCCGGCGGGTCTCGCTCCGGTGGACGGCGTCACCCTGCGAGTGGGGCGCGAGGACAAGTCGGCCGCGCTCACCTTGGTTGCGCGCATCGAGGAGCACCGCGGGCGGATGGGCACGGCTCGCGAGCTGTACGAAAAAGCCATCGAGCTAGACACCGGCAATTCGTCTGCCGCATTGGGCGCGGCGCGCTTGGTGTTGCTCGAAGGGTCGTACACCGACGCCTACGCTCGCTTCCAGACCGTACTCGCCTCCGAGGTTCCTCCGGGTGCGGAGCTTCACGCGACCGGTCAGCCGAAGATGATCATCGAAGCCAAGCTCGGCGCCGTCGAGGCGCTCCTCGCGATGAGCAGGGCGGATGACGCCCGGCAACTTCTCGCGGATCTGCAGCGCCCCGAACCGGTGAGCGCGGATGTCGAAATCTGGCACGGCAAAGTCGCCGAAGGCCTAGACAAGAGCAAGGACGCGGTGACGCACTTCCGGAACGCGATCCGCCTCGAACCGAAGTCCGTCCGCCCTTACATGGCGCTCGCTCAGCACTACACGGCCACCAAGCGTCCGGGCGACGCGGTCGCCGTGCTGATCGACGCACAGAAGAGCGTCGAAATCACGGCCGAGGTGCGCCGGCTCGTCGGCTGGGCGGAGCTCCAACGCAACCGGATCGATGATGCGATGGAGCAGTTCCAAATGGCTCTCGAGATGGAGCCCCGCGATTCGTCTGCCCAGTTTGGGCTCGCCGTAGCCTATCGGCGCAAGTGGAAGCTCGAGGAAGCTGCGACAGAGCTCGCCAAGGTTGCCGAGCTGGACGCGAAGTTCCCAGGGCTCGCCCTCGAAAAGGGACGGCTCGCCGAAGCGACCGGTGACATGGAACTCGCGACGGAAAGCTACCGGAAGGCGCTCGAGGATTCGCCAAACGACACGGCGCTCAAGTCCCGAATGGGCGCTGTCCTCGTGCTTACCGGCAAATACGACGAGGCCGAGAAATTGCTTCGCGAGGTGCTCGAGTTACAGCCGTACTCCGCCGAGGCGGAGCACTTCATGGGCCGCATCGAGATGGATCGCGGCCAAGTCGAGTCGGCCCGGCAGCGTTTCCTGCGAGCCGCTCGTCTGGAGCCCGACAGTGGAACCTATCGCATGTACGTCGCCTGGGCGGCTCTCGAGTCGCGTGAAATGAGCACTGCGCTTCGGAATCTCGACGCCGCGTTGAAGTTGGATCCCACCCTCGGTGATGCGTACTGGCTCCGCGCCCGGATCCGAATCCGCGCTGGCACGGTTCGCGACGCGCTCGTAGACCTACGAAAGGCGATCGAGCTCAACCCGAAACGCATCGAGGCATGGGCCGCGATGGGTGAGAGCCAATACCAGCTCGGCCAAATGAAGGACGCGATCAAGTCGTTCGAGAAAGCGGTCGCCGGGGATCCGGAGCAAGGGTACTGGTGGTACCGCTTGGGCCGGCTGCAGCTCGATGAAGGGCAGCGGGACGCGGCGTTCGTGTCGCTCGGCAAGGCGATCGCGATCGGTGACGCGGAAGCGAAAAAATCAGCTTGGGTTGCGGATTCCCACCGGCTAGTTGGCGACATCTACTACGCGCAGAAGAAGCGTCAGGACGCGATCGTCGAATACGGGCGGTATCTGGATCTCGCGGATCGCGAAGCGATCGATCGGGCGGATGTCGAGGCGAGACTACGCAGGATCAGCGAAGGCTACGACTGAGAACCGCCGGGAGCTGGCTCAATCGAGTTGCTCGGCGCCAAAAGCCGCCGGCAACAGCTCGTGCAGCGAGTACTCCGCGCTCGACTCGTCGCCCGCGTAGCTTCGAATCTGGAGATTCGGTGCGAGCTCGGAGAGGCACTGCCGGCAGATCCCGCAAGGGGGCGTTGGTCTGCTCGCGCCCGAGACGATGACCAGTGCCCGGAGCTCTAGCTCCCCAGCCGCCACGGCGGCAGCCAGTGCGGCGCGCTCCGCACAAATCGTGGCGCCGTAGCTTGCGTTCTCGACGTTGCAGCCGCCGACCAGCGCTCCGCTCTTGGTCAAGAGCGCCGCGCCGACGGGGAAGCCCGAGTAGGGAGCGTACGCGTTGTTCTGAGCCTTTCTCGCCGCTCGCTTCAATGCATCCCAGGGGATTTCGTCCATCACATCGACTCCAGCACGCCGCTCAGCAGTGCTTCGAAACGCGAACGTACCCGGCCCGCGGTTTCTTTCACTTCCTCGTGACTCAAGGGGCCTTCGGACATCCCGGCGGCCAGATTTGAAATGCACGAGATGCCGAGCACCCGAAGACCCATGTGGCGAGCGGCGAGCACCTCGAGCACTGTGCTCATCCCAACCGCATCTGCTCCGAGGGTTCTGAGCATTCGGACCTCCGCGGGGGTTTCGTATGCTGGTCCGAGCAGGCCCGCGTAGACCCCGGCTTTGAGCTCGAAATCCAGGCTAGATGCAACGCGGCTGGCGGCTTCGATCAGCTGGGCGTCGAACGCCGCGCTCATATCGAGAAACCGCGGACCTTGGCGCTCGTCGTTCGGGCCGATGAGGCTGCTCGTCCCTGTGAGGTTGAGTTGATCCTGAATCGCCATCAGATCGCCCGGCGCCAGGCCCGGTGTGATACCCCCGGCGGCGTTCGTCACGATCAGCGTCTTCGCGCCGAGCAGGGCCATCAAGCGCACCCCGAACACGACGTCCGACGGCGAATTACCTTCGTACAGGTGCGAGCGCCCTTGCATCGCGACGACGCGCTGGCTGCCTCGCCGACCCGTGACCAGGTTGCCGGCGTGGCCCGAGACGCCGGAGAGCGGCATATGCGGGATCTCGCCGTACGGGATCGCGCGCGCCTCTTCCAGGCTGTTCGCGTACTCGCCGAGCCCCGACCCGAGAACCATCGCCACGTCGGCCTTCCCGGTTCGGCCCGCAATCGCTGCCGTGGCTTGTTCGAGTGCCTGCATCATCGCGCCCGCATTGTACGCTACCTCGGCTATAGTGCCTGCCGGATGAGCAAACGAGTTGCGATTGCCGGCTTGCTGCTGCTCTGCGCCTGTTCGCGCAGGGGTGCCGACGCGCCGTACACCGAGACTGCGAAAGAGGCGTCCGAGGCGACCGATGTGCCCCGAATCGTCGAACCGCCGGTCCTGGTTTCGATTGTCCCGGTCGCCACCGCGGAGGTGATTCCGCGGGACTGCTCGAAGCCGGTCGAGGAGTCTTGCAATGCGCTCGACGACGACTGTGACGGCGTCATCGATGACGGTTGCGGGTACGGAACCGGCCTCATGCAGGTCACCGCTTCTTGGGATACCGGCGCGGATCTCGATCTCTATGTGACCGGGCCTCTTGGCGACACATTGAGCTTCCAGAGGCCGGCGACACCGACCGGAGCGCGAGTCGACCACTCCGGTCGAGGTGACTGCGCCGACATGCCAAATCCGCGGAGCGAGAACATCCGATGGGTGGGATCTCGCCCCATCGACGGGATCTACGAGGTCGCGGTCCACTACTGGGGTGAGTGCCTCGGGAGTGGCGGACCCACCGAGCTGACGCTCTCGGTAGCCGTGGGCCGGCGCATCGCGGGGCAGTATCGGCAAAGCATCCTGCCGGGCGAGCGGATTCGCGTGCTCCGCTTCGTCGTCCAATGACAGGCCGCCGTTCCGCCGCGTTCTTCGCCGTCTTCGTAGCGGCTGAGGCGTGCGTCCTGCTTGGCCTCTCTTTTGCGGGGCGTTGGGGCTGCGCGCCGTCGACCTTTGTCGTCGGTTTGGCGTTCGCTTTCGTTCCGTACGCTGGTGTGCTCGCCAACTCGGAGTCGGCCGTCGCCGCTCGTTGGAAGACCCCCGTCGCCGCTTCCCTGGCACTCTTGCTTGGCTTCGGGTTCGTGTTCGCTCCGCCGCTACTCTCGGACGATCTCTACCGCTATCTCTGGGAGGGAAGGCTCTGGCTCGAGGGTTTCAACCCCTACCATTTCGCCCCCGACGACCTGATGCTCACGCCGCTCCGAGACGATCTCTGGGCTGGGATCAACAACAAGCCGCTCGCCAGTATCTACCCGCCGCTGTCCCAGCTTCTGTTCATCCTCGCCGCCTGGTTCGGAGGGAAAGTCTGGACGCTGAAGCTCCTCGCGTTGTGCGTACACGTCGCTGCCGTTGCTGCCTTCGCCCGTATTTCCAAGTCGGCAAGGGCGCCGCTCGCGCTCGGTTTGAATCCGCTCTTGCTCAGTGAGAGCGCCCTCAACGGTCACTTCGACATCCTCTGCGGCCTTGCCTTGCTTGTCGCGGCTCGCTGGCTCGCGCAGCATCGCTACCTGCGCGCAGGTCTCGCCACCTGCGCCGCGGTCGCGCTCAAGCTCGTTGGCCTGCTGTTGCTTCCCCTCTTCGCCCGCCGGCCGAAGGCTCTCCTCGGCACGGCTTTCGGAGCCGCAGTCGTCGTTGCGCCGCTCGCTCTTTCTCGCGCGCTCAACGATCCCGTCTCGGGCGCGGGGCAGTTTGCGACACGTTGGCGCGGCAACGAGAGTGTGTTTGCGCTCATCGATTGGCTGATCCGTCAGTTCCTTGCCGGCGACGCGGCCGGACTCGTCGCGCGCTTGGTCGTAGCGGCAGTCATGCTCCTGCTTTGCGCCCTCGTGTTGAGGCGAGCTCTTCCCGCGCCGGCGGCCGCCCGTGCGCTCCTCTGGGCGGCCCTGTTGCTCTCCCCGCAGGTCCATCCCTGGTATCTCGCCTGGCTCCTTCCCCTCGAGATCGCCGCCGGGGGTTCGGCGGGGCTGATATGGAGCGCCGCGGTTCTTTGCGCCTACGCACCACTCGACCTCTGGCTGGACTCAGGGGTCTGGCGGATGCCCGTCTGGCTCCAAGCTTTCGAGTATGTGGTCGTGACCGTGGCCCTGATCGCCGACCCGAGGCGACCGAGCCTCGCTGGGGCGAGCGTGGAGCAAGTGTTTTCTACGTGATTCTAGGCAGTTGGCCTCTGCATGGCAGCAGTTGCCGGGCCAGCTAGGTTTTGGCTTGCAGGTGGGGCCGCAACCCTTAGACTACGCGCCCCTGAAACCCAGGGACTGACGGATTCATCTATGTACGCGGTCATTCAAACAGGCGGAAAACAGTATCGGGTTGCCGAAGGCGACACGATTCGCGTCGAAAAGCTGGCAGGTGATGTCGGCTCCAAAATCGAGTTCACCGACATCTTGATGGTCGGCGGCGAAAAGGTCGAAGTGGGGAAGCCGCATGTCGGTGGAGCCAAAGTCACGGCCGAAATCACAGCGCAGGACCTCGCCAAGAAGGTCATCGTGTTCAAGATGAAGCGCAGGAAGGGCTACCGGAACCGTCGCGGTCACCGGCAGCCGTACACTGAGCTCCGCATCGACAGCGTGAAAGGCTAAGGAAGCGCCATGGCACATAAGAAAGGTCAGGGCTCATCCCGAAACGGTCGCGACTCCAAGCCTCAGTACCGCGGGGTCAAGGTCTTCGGTGGGCAGGAAGTGCCCGCAGGCAGCATCTTGGTTCGCCAGGTCGGTCAGACGTTCCACCCAGGCGCCAACGTTGGCGTGGGCAAGGACTACACGCTCTGGGCCAAGGTGGACGGCGTCGTGACGTTCGAGCGCCGCGGCCGCACAGGTAAGCGCGTCAGCGTCTACCCGGCTGACGCCTGAGCGACTCCTTGCAGGAGCGGTTGCCGGCGCCGGAGTTTGAGTCCCCGACGGGGAGTGTCTTTCCGCCGCCCGTCGGACGCAGGGTCTACTGCAACCGAAACATGCGCCTCGACCAGGTCAAAGCCGTAGGCTTCGACATGGACTACACGCTTGCGATCTATCGCCAAGAGGAGATGGATCGCCAGAGCATCGAGGCCACGGTCAGCAAGCTCGTGGACCGGGGCTACCCCGAAGAGCTCCGATCGATGAAGTACCGAACCGACTTCCCGATTCGTGGTCTGCTGATCGATCGCAAGCTCGGCAACGTCCTCAAGATGGACCGATACCGGTACGTGAAGACCGCCTACCACGGTTTTCGAAAGCTCAGCCGAGAGGAGCGGCGCCACGCCTACCATACGCGGCGCCTCCGCCCCGGCACCGGCCGCTACCATTGGGTCGACACCCTTTACTCGCTCTCCGAGGTGGCGGTGTACGCGGCCGTTGTCGACCACGTTGACACCCACGGTGGCTCGCTCGACTACGGCCAGCTCTTTTCCGACATCCGCGAGTGCGCGGACATCTCGCACCAGGACGGCTCGATTCTCGACGCTGTGCTGGACGATTTGCCGAAGTACGTTCGGCGCGACCCCGAGCTCGGGCTCATGCTCCACAAGCTTCGAAGCGCCGGTAAACGTTTGTTCTTGCTGACCAATTCCGGCCCCGACTATTCGGAGTCGATGATGTCCTTCCTACTCGACGAGGCGCTCGAGGAGTACCCGAGCTGGCGGAACTACTTCGACTACATCTGCACCGCTTCCAAGAAGCCCGACTTCTTCACCGGTAAGGCGGCTTTCGTCGACGCAGAGACCGGTGCAGAAACCCGCAAGATCGAGCGCAACGGGATTTACACTGGGGGCAACATCACGGATTTTCAGCGATCTTTCGGCTATGCCGGCGATCAGGTGCTGTACGTCGGCGATCACATCTACGGAGACGTGCTGCGCGCAAAGAAAGAGTCGACCTGGCGCACTGCGATGATCATCCAGGAGATGGACGACGAGCTTCGCGTGCTTCGTGAGCACTCGATCAGCTTCGAGCGCGCAGATTCGCTAGAGCAGACGCGCGGGGCGATTCAGGACCAGCTTCGAGAGCAGCAGGCGCGCCTCAAGCGCGTCGAACGAAAGCTCGGCGAAGAAGAACTCGGCCACGAGAAGGCCTCGTGGGAGGCCAAGCGCGTGCTTCACCGGCGCTCGATCGACCGCCTACGGGCTCAACTCAAGGAGCTCGACGCGGAACGTCTGGAGCTCAACGACGCCCTAGATCAGGCCTTTCATCCGTTTTGGGGGTCTTTGTTCAAAGCGGGCGGAGAGGTTTCCAGCTTCGGCAATCAAGTCGAGCAGTACGCCGGCATCTACACTTCTCGCGCGACCAATCTCATCCAGTACTCGCCGATGCACTACTTCCAGAGCCCTAGGCATCGAATGCCACACGAGGCGGGCCGCACGCCCGGCGCCTAGCGGGCAAGGGCACCGTTCGCGACAGCGCCGACGCTCGTCCGCGTGCGGCCGAGAACTAGTGCGAATTTTCTAGTCCAGCTTGGCTGGGCTTGTCTATACTTCTTCGTCCACCAACAACGGAGTCTGTCATGGCGAAAGCGGCCACCAAAAAGTCCACGAAGAAGCGCACAACGAAGAAGCCGGCTTCCAAGAAGAAGTCCGTGAGGAAGGCAGCACCGCGGAAGGCTGCGAAGAAGCGCACCGCCAAGAAGAAGGCCGCGCCGAAGAAGCGCACCGCCAAGAAGAAGGCCGCGCCGAAGAAGCGCACCGCCAAGAAGAAGGCCGCGCCCAAGAAGGCAGCGAAGAAGCGTCCGGCTAAGAAAAAAGCCGCGCCTAAGAAGACCGCCAAATCGGAAGCGGCGGCGCTGCGAAAGAAGGCTGCGAAGACGAGTGCTCAGGTGAAGCGGAAGCTGACCAAGGCTAAGAAGGATGCCGAGAAAGAGACGGCCGCGCTGAAGCGCAAGGCGAAGAAGAAGACCAACGAGATCAAGCGGAAGCTCACTAAGGCGAAGAAGAGCGCCACCAAGACGAGCGCCGCTCAGACCAAGCGCGCGAAGAAAGCAATCGCCGATCTCGAGAAGAAGGTCGAGAAGGCCGCCAAAGACTTAAAAGCCAAGACCTCGAGGAAGAAGGCGCCGGCGAAAAGAAAGCCGGCCAAGAAGAAGTAGGCCGTTTTCGTGGTGTGTCGCCGCGACCCGTTGTGTCCGGTCCGTCTTGCGGCATTGATGGTGGAGCCAAGGGGGATCGAACCCCTGACCTTCGCACTGCCAGTGCGACGCTCTCCCAGCTGAGCTATGGCCCCGAAAGGGACAGCGGCTTAGCACCCCAGGCTGCCCGCGCAAACAACCCCCTGGTTTCTTGACCTTTTCCCTGCCGCTGGCGAAAGGGAGAGGGTGACGCGGCGGGTCCCTCTCATCCTCTTTCTCCTGACAGCGTGCAGTGGGTACGACGACCTCGCGCTGCTCGAAGTGGAGAGCATCGGACCACCCGTAGTTGAGGTGGGCAGCACTCTTCGCATCCGCGGCAACGGCTTCCCACTAGGGCGCACCCCGGAGATCGCCCTTCGCGGCTCGGTGTACCGCCCCGGCATGAGCTCGAGCGCGGTCGAGGCACGTCTGGCGGGCGACGTCCGCTCCGAGTCTCTCATCGAGATTCCGGTCGGCGAGGACTTGCTCGATGCGCTCGGAGGAAGAGCCTCGGTAGACGGAGAGCTCCGCGTTGGATTCAGGACAGCCGATGGGCGTCGCGATGTCTATTCGACGGAGCGAGTTCGCCTGGACTTCCTGCCTGACACTTCGGCACAGCTACGCGCTGGCTCCGGGCGCGACTCGGAGCTCGAGTCGCTCGGAGCTCGAGATTTCGGTTTCGAGCTATCCCGCGAAGAGCTCGGAACCGTGGGTGTCCGAGTGGAATCGCTTGATCCCGATGGGCTGGCGGCCATCCAGGGTGTGAAGCCAGGCGATGCGATCGTCGGCCTCGACGGGATGAGCCTCTACAGTTGGCGGGACTTCCTCCCGGACCCGAGCCGAAGCGAGTCCACGGTTCTAGTCGCTCGGGACGGGCTTCGTGGAGTTCACGCGGTCCGTTGGCCGCACGAGGCCACGGAACGCAGCGCTGAGCCGATCGCGATCGGGCTCTTCGTCGTTCTCGGCCTAGTTCTGGGCTGGCTCTCGCCGGCTGCGCTCTGCATTCGCCTCCGACCGGGCGGCATCTCGCTTCCGGTCGGGCTGACCCGTTCCGGTATGGTCCTGGTCTTTGCTGCGCTCTTGATATTCGTCTCGACTCTTCAGTGGACGACGATGTGGATCCTCGGCTTGGGGACCTTTGCTGCGCTCTACACGCTCGCGACCCGGCAACGCGCGGGCGCGTCGAGCTTCGCGCTCGCGGTCGTGTCGACCCTGACCGTAATGCTGCTCGCACGAACGGCCGGCATTTCGACCATCACCGCGGCTCAGGGTCCGGCGGTCCTTCGCTGGTATCTGTTTCAGTCCCCGGCTTCCTTCTTTGCGTTCGCGGCCTATCTCTACGCGCTCGGATCCGTGAGCTTCCGCCCGAACCTCTCCGCCTCACTGTACGCCGCTAGCGCTGCGGTGCTCGGGGCCGCCTTGTTCCTCGGTGGCTGGCCGCTCGCCAGCGGCTTTGCGGGCCTCGCCGTCCTGACCGGAAAGGCCGCGGCGCTCCTTCTGGCAGCCCGTGCCGTCGACATGAGCCTCAGGACGGCCTCGATCTGCGGGGGAATAGGCATGGGCCTGGCGCTTCTGAGCTTCGTCGTGGACCTCGGCGCTCTGTTTCCTCAATGGAGCGCTATGGCGGTTGGCGCCGTCTGCGCTCTGTCGCTTCGCGCGCTGGTGCCCCCGCTGCGCCGCGAGTCGGCTCCTCTAGCCGTTTGAGCGCTAACCGGCGCGCTTCAAGAAGTCCGCGAGAACGGCGCGCTGCTCAGCGGAGGGCGACAAGAACTGCAGCCCGGCCTCGTAGCCGCGCTCACCCGCATTCTTGCTCCAGCGAACCGACGCAGCGCACTCGAACGGTGCGCGGTCTGGGTCTTCGATCCCATCTTGCGTCAGGAAGAAGCTGACCGTCAGCACCTCGCCGCTCGTGAGCGGGCGGCCAAATACGATCGCCGCTCCGCCGCCGCTGAGGTTTTTGATCTCCGCGTGGAACGCTTGACCGGAGATGGTGAGCTCGCAAGAGATGCGAACCTTGCAGCGACTGTGTTCCCGCTGCTCCTGGGGGGGGTTGGCCACACCTTTCATGATGCGAAAAAAATCGCTCGAAGCAAAATTGCGAACTTCACTGGACCTGCGGGCGGCGCGCCCTGGAACGTGCCCGAACATCATCCACTTCGGCGCTGAGCTCTGCGTCCCCAGGCCCTTCGCGCAATAGCGTTGCGTAGATCGCAAGAGCGCGTTTGAAGTGACCCTGCTCGGCGAGAATGCGCGCCATGGTCAGCGTGGGAAACGGCTCGTCGAAAATGCTGGCGCTCTTCGAGAAGACACCGACCGGAGGACGGCTCGGTGGCCCAGACGCAGAAGAGACGGGTGGCTCAGAGCCCTCCTCGCCCTCCGGCGAGGGCATCGGGCTCTCCGCGGCTTCTAAACCTGGCTCCGGTGCCGGCTCTGACGTTGATGGCGGCTCTGGCGCTGGCTCGAGCTCGGCCATCGGCTCGGACTCTGCCACCGGCCCCGACAGCTCCGTCGAACCCCCGTGATTCCCCAGAGCAGGCATCGGAGGCTCTGCAGGCCGTTCGAAACGCTTCGCCCCGAGAGCGGGGGCTGCCTCCTCCGCCGGCGTTTCAGATTTGGCCGGCCGCCCCCCAGTCTCCCTCCGGGGCTCTTCCTGCGCCGCCTGAATCGCCCACTTGGCAAAACCCAGCACCTTCCCAAAGAAGCCCTCGGGCTGCTCACCGCCGGCCCGATTTCGGATGGCGTGGATAAGTTGACCGCGGCTCATTGCGTAGGTGTCGGTCACACCCTGCCGTTCAGCTTCCTCACGAAGCTCAGGCGTCGTCAGATTGTACAGTCGGGTCAGATCCATCGAAGCAGGTCCGGGGTGATCTGTTGTAGCGCGTTCTTGGCCTGGTCGCAGTCACGATCGATCTGGTCCCGAAGTGCGGCAAGTCCGTCGAATTTTGCCTCGCCCCGAATCCGGGCGACAAAGCCCACGCGAAGTCGCCTTCCGTAGAGATCACCATCGAATTCAAAGAGGTGCACTTCGATCGAGCGTCCCGCTTCGAAGGTCGGCCTATTGCCCAAATTGGCGATGCCGTGCAGCAATGGACTGCCCGGTTCGTCCAGCACCCGCGCGACGACGGCGTAGACTCCGTCCTTCGGAAGCTGCAGCGGTTCGACTTGGAGGTTTGCCGTCGGAAAGCCGAGCTCCCGGCCGCGTTGATCGCCCCGGGTGACCCAGCCGGATGTCTCGTGAACCCGCGTCATCATTCTCGCGGCGTCCTCGACGTTGCCGTCTTCCCCGAGAATGCGCCGAATCCGGGTCGAGGACACGGCCTCTTCAGCGAACAGGACCGGCTGAACGAGCTCGACCGTGAAGCCATCGCGCCCGCCCCAGAGCTGCAGGGTGTCGATGTTGCCCGAGCGCTTGTGGCCGAAATGGAAATCAGGGCCCACCACGACGCCCTTGGCTCTGCAGGCCTCGAGGAGGACGCGCTCGACGAATTGATGAGGCGACATCTTGGAGAACTCGGCGTCGAAGGGAAGCACCACTACGTCGTCGCATCCCGCTTCCTTCAAGATCTCGACCCGGCGGCTCATCGGGGTGAGCAGGACGGGCGCCCGGAGCGGCGCCAGGACTGCCGTCGGGTGCGGATCAAAGCACATCGCCAGCGTCTCCCAGCCCTGCGCGTCGGCAGTCCGCTTCGCGGCATTGACGAGCGCCCTGTGACCCAGGTGGACGCCATCGTGGTTGCCAGGCGTGACGACAGAATAGGTGCGGCGCATCAGCTCAAGGGCCCGGGAGCGGTGAACGTGCTCCTCCTTCACTCACCTACAGCGGCGCCCGGGACACTTCAACTCGAATCGGGCCAATCTCCACGTTGGTGACGTAGGGCTTTTGGTGCTGTATGGTTGAAAACATGGGGAAATCAAAGGGGCGAACAAGTCCTGGAGACGACGCTCCGTTCGAGGAGGTCATGGAGCGCCTGCAAACGGTCGTTGAGCAATTGGAAGAAGGAGATTTGCCTCTCGAGCAGTCTCTGGCGATGTTTGAAGAGGGGGTTCGCTTGTCGCGAGCCGGAGCGAAACGACTGGATGAAGCTGAGCGCAGAGTAGAGGAGCTCCTCGCAGCCGGAGACGAGCTGCAGACGAGTCCTCTCGAAGAAAGCGAAGCGGGGGAGCAATGAGCCAAGTCCTCACGGTACCGACACATTTCAACGACATCGGAGAGCTCTCCGAAGGTTTTCTCGATCGAGTCGAGCAAGACACACTGATCCTCTACGGGCCGGTGGCCTACGAAGACGGATCCGAAATCGAATTCGTAGTGCTGCTTGCAGACGGCACTCCGGCGATCGAAGGCACGGGTCGCGTTCGCGCCGCTGTCGACGGTGGCGCCGATCGGGTTCCGGAGACGCGTTACGACGTCGTCGTCGAAGCACTCGAGCTCGACGGGCGCTACGAGGTCGTATTCGAGCGCTTGGTTCTCGCACGCCAGGCGGTGTCCGAGCACCCCGAGCCGGATCCTCAAGAGAACGAGCCCACGGGCGAATTGGAGCTCGAGCCCGATCCCGTCGAAGACGAGGACACCAATCAGATGCGTGCCGCGCCCGAAGCGGGTGACGACGAAAGCGACGATCCCGTCGTGGAAGAGGCGACCGAGGACGTCGACGACTTCGAGCCCGGCGACGAGGAAGTGTTTTCACTGGCTCCCGACGAAGTGCTGTCGGTGTCGCCGGACGAGCTCGTCTCCGATGCGCCCGAGGAATCGGCTGCCGAGACGGAGCCTCCGGACGAGCTCGACGACGAGCCCGAAACCGTGATCGCGGAGGTCCAATTCGATGCGCAGGATCTCGAAGACGAAGGCGAAGACGAGCTCGGCGACGAGCCCGCGACTGTGATCGCAGCGGTCGACCCGGCTGCGATGATGGCAGAAGAAGTCGAGACCGGGCCGGAAGAGCAACCCTCGGTCGAGCTCGACGCCGACGAGCAGGCGGCGCTCGAAGCAAACGCGGATGCGAGCGACGAGCCCGCTCCGGCCGAGGAAGCCTACGCTGAAGCGCTCGCTCTCGATCCGGATTACGCGTTCGAGCACGGCATCGCCGTGGATCCCAAAGTCGGGATGCCCGTACCCATTCCATCGATGGCGGCGCCCCCGGAGGCCCCGCCCGCGCCGCCCCGTTTGCGGCTTGCAGACCCGCCCGATGGCCTGACCAGGCCGTCCTTCGCACAGGCCGAGGAGCCCGCGTTCGGTACGGACGAAGAGGTGAGCGACGTGCACACTACGGGCCTTTTCGCCTACGAAGAAGGCCTGCCGATTCCCAGTCGGCCGCCGTTTCCCGATCCGAATGGTCCCCGATCTGCGACTTCGAGTGAAGCAAGCGCCGACTACGACGTCGAAGAGTCAGAACCGCCGGAAGTTGATGATGACGAATACGAAGATGTCCGCCTCAGCGACTTCGCCGGTGCGGTCGAAGAAGGGTAAGCAACCATGATCCGTGTCGTCGCCATCTTCGTTTGCGTCTTCAGTCTGATGCTCACGACGCAAGTCAGCGCCGATGCCGTGGTGAATGTGAAGGTGCGCAGCGCCGACAATAAGCCCGTTGAAGGGCGCGTCGAGCTCAGCGGCGCTGGCGGAACCTTTACCTGTACAACCAGTCAGGGTGGCTGCACATTGCGCGCGGTTCCTGGCGGAAAGTACCTAGCCGTCTTCAAGCCTTCGAGTGGAAGCGCCACGGCGCCGAAAAAGGTGATGATCCCGTCGAGCGGCAAGGCGGATCTCCTCATCGCCGCGAAATAGCGCGTTCGAGTTGGCGCCAGGCCCCTCCGAACTGCCATAATTTCGGCTGGGGGACAGACGAGGGGAATGCGCAGGAGCTGGATACTGCCCTGTTTGGGGGGACTTGTTGCGTTGGCATGCGCCGCGCAGGTGAGCGCAGAGGCCGACGCCGATGACGTTCGGGCCGCGGACGAGGCGC
>JBLYYU010000431.1:0-4637 GCA_048550275.1 Polyangiales bacterium | reverse complement strand
GGAACGGCGAAGCCCGGCGCGGATGCGCCGGCAAGGCAATGCGAAGCCATTGCCGCGCAGGGAGGATTACGGGTGGGGGTAGGCGCTCGTGTGGGGGTGGTGGGGCGGGACAAGCAGTCGCCGAAGGCGTCCGAGCGGGGCGGTTCAATCAAGACGGACCAGGTCCCGGTTCCTGCAGCTACCCCTCACCACATCCGCGGCAGCCAGCGCCCGTTCACACAGCTGTCCGTCCACACAGCTACGCAGTCAAACAGTCGCCGAAGGCGTCCGAGCGGGCAGTTCAATCAAGACGGACCAGGCTTCGGTTCCTGCCCCCGCGTCACTTTCCCTCAATCCAAACCCATCCCCCCGGCGTAGGCCTACCGAGACGGAGAGGAGAAACGCTTCATGTTTTCGACAATTGGGAAGGTCACGATGAACCACGACATGCTCGGGGAGCTGGCTAGCTCGGGTGCGCTGAGCGATCCGGTGTTGTTCGTCTACGGCGTCTTAGGCTGCCTGGCGTTCGCGGGTCTGACGATCGGGTACGCTCTCTTTGGGCGGCCCGGGGCGTTTGTGGCTCGCTGAGCCCCGGTTCCGCGGCTCACCAGCGAAGGACGAGCTTGCCGAAGGTTTCATTGCGGTCCATGCGCTCGTGTGCCGCCTGCGCGTCGTTCATGCCAAGGACAGCGTCGACGATGGGCGTGAGCTCGCCAGAGTCGAATCGGCCCAGCATTTCTTCGGTGAACGACTTGGTCAGCGCTGCCTTCTCCGCGGGCGTGCGGCTACGCAGCACCGAGCCGTGAATGGAAGCGCGCTTCGCCAGAAGTGCGCCAAGAGCGAGCTCCCCTTTCACCCCTCCCATCAGGCCGATGACGATGATCCGACCCTGTTTGGCGATGACTTTGACGTTTTGCGAGAGGTACGCGGCGCCGACCGTGTCGAGAATCACGTTCACACCTTTCGGGACCGCCGCCATCACGGCGTCGGCAAACTGACCATCCTCGACGAGGACCGCGTGGGTCAGTCCGAGCTCGGTGCAGCGAGGCAGCTTGTCGGCGGTGCGCGATGTGCCTACGGACGCGGCGCCCAGCGCGCTGGCGATCTGGATGCCTGCGGTCCCGACCCCGCTGGCGACCGCGTGGTACAGCACTGTTTGCCCGGCGCCCAAGCCTCCCTGGAGTACGACGGCGTCATACGCGGTCAGAAACACTTCCGGAATCGCCGCGGCGTGCTCCAAGGACATCTCCTTGGGGACCGGCATCAGCTCGGCGTCTTTGGTCAGCACGCGAGTCGCCATCGAGCCACCTCCGACGATGCCCATCACCCGGTCTCCCGGTTTCCATTCTGCCACAGAATCGCCGACCGCCTCGACGACGCCGGCGAATTCGAGGCCCGGTACGTCCGCCGGAACTCCTGGCGGCGCGGGGTAGAAGCCTCGACGCTGCAGACAGTCGGCGCGGTTCAGGCCGGAAGCGGCAACTTCGACGAGAACCTGCGACGGCCCGGGCGCTGAGAGCTCGATCTCGCCGATTCCCAGGACTTCCGGTCCGCCAGGCTCACGGATGCGAATCGCTTTTGCTTTGAGCATGGGGCGAAGCCTAACGCGCGGGCTCGCTCCGTCCAGCGCCAAGTCTCGTGCTAGCGTGGACGCAATGACTTCGAACGTCGGGAGCTTCCTGCATCGCTGGGCGCAGCGTACTCCGGAGCGGACGGGAATCATCGATGCCGGTCGCGACGATCTCGAGCTGAGTTACGCAACCTTGGACGAACAGGCCTCCCTCGTCGCTGGCGATCTGGTCGAGCGCGGTCTGGGTCCAGGCGACCGCGTCGCCATCTGCACCGCCAACGGGCTCGAATTCGTGGCCGCTTGGTTTGGAGCAATGTACGCGGGCTGCACGACCTTGCCCATTCCCCTGATGTCGACGGAACACGAAATCGCGTTCCGGCTTCGGCACTCGAGCTGCAAGGCGCTCCTCACCGACGCGGAGCGCATCTCCGTCGCACGCGACGCGAAGACGCGCTCCGGCCTGCCCGTGGAACTTCTGCACGTAGAAGACGCCATCGCGACCACTCGGACCGGGGCGTATCCCTGCGAGCTCGACGACGCCTCTGTGGCCATGCTTCTTTACACTTCGGGGACGACCGGAGCGGCAAAGGCGGTTTGCATCACACAGCGCTCTCTGGGCGCGCACACACGAGCTCTCGCCGAGCAAACCCTCGGGCTAGGCGAAAACGATCGAGTGCTCGGCAGCCTCCCCTTGAGTCACTCGTATGGCATTCGGACGAGTCTGCTCGTGCCGTTCTACGCTGGAGCCAGCACGGTCCTCGCTCCACGGTTCTCCCCGAGCCGTACGCTCGAGCTCTGCGCCGCGCATCGAGTCACTTGGATTCCCGGCGTGCCCACGATGTTCATCGCCTGGGCGAACGAAGCGAGCGCACCCGCGCCGTCTGCCCTTCGTTGGTGTATGAGTGCAGGCGCGCCTCTGCTGGAGGGCGTCCGACAGCGAGCCGAGGACCGGCTGGGAGCCCCGGTACGCCAAGCCTACGGGCTCACGGAAGCCAACCTCAGCGCGATCAACGCGCCGCCGGATCGCGCGGTCGCGGGGTCCTCTGGGAAGCCGGTCGCCGGCGTGGAGATTCGCATCGCCGACGCCGCTGGGGCGGAGCTCCCGTCTGGGGCGCGCGGGGAAGTCCTCATCCGCGGCCGGAACGTCATGGAGGGCTACCTCGACGACAAACTGGCAACCCGCCATGTGATGCGCGGCGGCTGGCTTCACACCGGCGACATCGGATTCGTCGACGAAGAAAGCCGGCTCACGATCGTCGATCGCAGCAAAGATCTGATTCTCCGGGGTGGAGCAAGTATCTACCCGTCGGAGCTCGAGGCTGTGATCGGCGCGCATCCTTCGGTTCGCGACGTGGCGGTGATCGGGCGGGCAGACGCGTACTATGGCGAAGAGGTCGTCGCTGTCATCGTCCGGGGTTCTGAGGTGAGCGCCGACGAGCTCGATCAATGGGCGAGCGAACGCCTCGCGCCCTACAAGACCCCAACGCAATACGCCTTCGTCGAAACGCTCCCTCGGGGCGGCAGCGGCAAGACGTTGAAGCGGAGACTCCGAGAACAGCTCGAAGCCGGGGTCCTCGTCAGCGAAGCGTCATCGGCGCACCGGCCGCCCGAGTAGCTCGAAAGCGACGACCATCACCGTGGCTCCGACGAGCAAGCCAACCCAAGGACCGTACCAACCTGCCGCCACGGGGAACTCCGCGCAGGCCAGGCTTATCACTCCGACTAGCAGCGCATACGGAAGCTGGGTTCGAACGTGATCCATGTGATCGCAACTCGTGGCCATCGAGCTCAGGACCGTCGTGTCGGAGATCGGTGAGCAGTGGTCGCCCCAGACCGACCCCGCCAAGATCGAAGAGACCGTACCGAGAAGAATCGTTTCGTTGCCCGGCGCCATCTGATGCGCGAGCGGAACGACGAGCGGGAAGAGAATCGCCATCGTGCCCCAGGACGTACCGGTCGCGAAACTGACCAGGGCCGCCAAGATGAACACGGCCGCGGGAATCCAAGTGGGAACGAGCCAATCGCCTACGACACCGATCAGGAACGAAGCCGTGTCGAGCTCGCGACAGACGCCGCCGAGCGCCCAGGCCAGGACCAGGATGACCACGGCGAAGAGAATTGAACGCATGCCGGACATCCAGGCCTCGATGGATTTACCAAGCGAGAGGGCGCCGGTCCCTACCGAGAGTGCCAGGGCCGCCAAGCATCCCGCGCCGGTGCCCCAGAGAATCGCGGCGCTCGAGCTCGCCTCCCCGACGATGGCCCTCATCGACAGCTCCATGCCCGACGACAGCACCTTCGCTCTCCCATCGAAGTAGATCCCGGCGGCAGCGACGAGGACGACTACGACGACGGGGATCAGCGCGTTCCGCGCGCGCCCTGGCACCTCGTCCGGTACGGACTCCTCGTGAAAATCCGACGCGGGCTGCGCGCCCCGTCGCGAGACCGCACCTTCGTCGAGGGCGCGACGTTCGGCCTTCAGCATCGGCCCAAAGTCACGACCCCGGATCGCGACCCAGAGCACGAAGAACAACATCAGTATCGGGTAGAAGCGAAACGGAATCGTTTCGATGAAGGTTAGGTACGCGTCTCGTTCGATTCCCAGGTGCGCAAATTGATCCGCGATGTAGCCGACCTCGACTCCGATCCACGAAGAGATCAAGGCTAGGCTGGCGACGGGCGCGGCGGTCGCGTCGACTAGGAACGCGAGCTTCTCGCGGCTGATGCGAAGCCGGTCGGTCACGGGGCGCATCGACGATCCGACCAAGAGCGAATTGGCGTAGTCATCGAAGAATACCAGGAGGCCGAGGAACCATGTTGTGACCTGCGCGCGGCGACGGCTGGCGCCGTCCACGCTGACCAGGGACGCGAGACCCTTGGCGCCGCCGCTCTGAGTCATCAGCCCTAGCATTCCACCGAGAAGCAAACTGAACACGAGGATCGATGCGTGCCCCCTGTCCGCGATCGCGTTCACAACATGCGTGTCGAGCAGACGCGCGAACGAGGCGACGAACGACATGCCCGAAATCAGAAACGCGCCGAGCCAAACGCCGAGGACAAGCGCGACCAAGACGTGACGAAACACGAG